>JBARRZ010000252.1:0-2684 GCA_049644465.1 Limnothrix sp. | reverse complement strand
CTTTTCGCCCTTCGCTCCCTAATCTGGCGATCGCCTCTTCGATAAATTTGGGATCTTGAAACTGTTTTTGACATTTGCCTAACTCATCTAAAACCACGATTAAAGGTACAAAATCTTCTTTTCCTTCTCCCATTAATTCGTAACGCTGATCTAACTCTTGAACTAGTTTTTTTAGTAATCGCTCAATATCGGGAATCTTACCAATAGAACTTAATCCTAGTTGTTTCCAAATTTTGTTGTAATGGGGATCAAGAACTAATAAAGGTTTAGGTTGTCGCTGGGTAAATAAACCCAGTAGGTAAGCGGCAACGGAGGTTTTGCCGAAGCCAGAGTTACCAGCAATAATAATCCCCACAGCTTCATCTTCTAGTTGTATCCAAGGATATAGAGATAGCTGGGGTTGCAGCTGGGTTAATTCCTTGATTTCGGTAACGGGAATATTTGAATTGAGATAGGGAAGGGTTTGTCTCGCGTAGTGGTGGAAAGTGATATCTGTTCTGGCTTGTTTTCGCGCGCGGTAAAAACTGTGATCGTCTTCGAGTTCTTGAATTTTCCAAAGGGCATAACCATCGGCGATCGCCGCACTTGCCACCATAACGATGCGCAAAATTTTCCAGTGATTTTTCTCGAAGGGGATAAACAGTGCCGCCACCCAAATCACCAAACTTAATGCCCCTGCAGCGATAGCTTTGGTCAGTTGCCAACGACGAGATTCTTTCTGAAAAATGTTTAAAACCATGCACCGACTACCCCCAAAAAGATGGCGGTACTGAGGCCTACCCATGCCTGCCGAAATTCGCCCTTTTTAATCATGGAACAGGCGATCGCCCCACCGCTAATCAGCAGGACAATCACCCCTAAAAGTACAGGTTGCAAAACGGGAAAGCATCGTGCCAATAACGAAAAAAGGGTTGTGACGGTGACGACTTCTCCAACAATGGCGGTATATTTAAGGACTTTCATTCCTTGGCGGCTCCCTTCAGGCGTTTCACATAATTACTCAGTTCCGATTGCACCTGTTTCTGGGTTTGTTCGCGGATTCTGCCCCGATCTTGACGGTCAAATTTGTCATATTCCTTGAGGGAAGTGTCAATCACCAAATCAGCGGCTTCATTCATCGCCCGAATTTTGACATTGGACAATTTAATTTTGACCTGAGCAGCATTGGCTTTTTCGGTCAATTCCACCTGTTTAACTTTGTCCTTAGCAAGGCTTTCTAATTCGCCAACTTCTTGCTCTGCCCAGATTTTACGCTCTACATGGTGGGGGGCTGCGTTGCCATTCAACCATCGTCCGATACTTCTCAAAATAGACATCATTTTCCTCCACAAACCAAGCTTGAGACGGCATCTAATTGGCTTTGAATTTGGCTGAGTTGGGCTTGGGCTTCAGCGGTTTGTTGGGCCAGTTGGGCATTGGCATTGAGCTGACCCTGTTGATAAATCCAGAGTCCGGCGGCGATCGCCCCACAACAGGCTATTCCCCAGAGCCAAGGTTTGAGAGGATTGGAAGTTGTTGGCGTAACAGCGGGGGGTGAGCTGGCAACCGCTTCTTCTTGATAAAAAGTTTTGCGCAGCGTCAAATTGGTCATCGATGGCGCGATATTAAGTTTCTGCGGCTGAATCTTGGTTTCTCGACTGAGCATGACATTATCCTAAAAAGATGAAACCCCTAGGATTAGGGGCTTTGGCGACTAGAAATCAAACTATTCCGTTAAACGGCAAGGCTTCTGCTTTGGCTAGGATGCGGCAGGCAAAAATCGATCTGACCCTTGCGAAAAAAAGGGTAGAATTTCGGATTCAATCACGGTGGGCGTTGTCTGTTCGGTTTCGGCGATCGCCAACAGATTTTGCATTACCTGAGCATCAATCGCTTCCCACAAAGCTGGTGCAATGACATCGGCAACCTTGGAGACTGTACCGCTGTAACGCTGCTGGATCAAAGCGGCAACTTTGTTTCCATCATCTTTTGCTTGGGTACTGTAATAACCGTGGGTTGCGGTGGGATCTGGGGTCGTTTCATCGGCAATCAGCGTTTTGTACTCTTGCATCGACATACCTCGATTCCGGACGTGCTCATACAAATGGTCAAACTGGGCGATCGCCTGCGGATAAAACCGTTGCCCATAGTCAATACCCAACACATTGCACCATGACTTCAAGGTATTCACCGAACTGATGCCATACCGTTCCATCACCTCAGGACGCAACCATTCCCGCTCGGTGTCAACACTATCAATGGGAAGGTCATTGGGATCAGTCGCATAAACTGTCTGGGTTTGAGTCATCTTGAATCTCCTTGATGTCACTGACAATCATTTACTGTCAATGCCAGACTAATTCATACTCAATCCACGTACAAATTATTTTCACCCAATCTACGAATAAATTGTTACATTTCGTTATATCGATTAGCGATCTCAGCAATGCGTCTCAGGGCATCTTCCTTCTGCAAGATCGTCAAAATATGACCGGGACAATCATCGTGGGATTGGCTTTCGGTATTCCACCAATTATCAACGGTGCGCTCTGGAGTATTGGTTGCTTGGGCAAGTTCTTTAGTACAGGCAGTGCGATAACCCCATTCACCGGACTTTAATTTGACGTATTTCTGGCAAAACTCTGATGGCTTCATGCAGGCGATCGCTAAACTCTGATCCAGTCTAAGCCGGATGAGGGTAATTA
>JBARRZ010000251.1:0-8021 GCA_049644465.1 Limnothrix sp. | reverse complement strand
GGGCCAACCCTCTCCCAGCAAGCCTTTGCCGCCGATCCCATCGCTAACCGCGCCCAGATTCCAGTCCTTGGCCCTTCCAACACCGCTCAAGGCGTCCCTCAAATTGGTGAATTTATCGGACGCGTATCCGCACCCGTTGCCGTCGTTGCCCCCAACGCCGTTGAACAAGCCCTAAACATCGATCCAGACATCAAAAAAGTCGCTGTTTTTTACGCTCAAAACGACGCCTTCAGTAAATCCGAAACCGAAACCTTCCAACAAACCATCACGGATTTTGACCTCGAACTTATTACCGTTCAAAAATTTCAAACCACCGACACCGACTTCCAATCCCAAGTCACCACAGCTATCAATTTAAACCCAGACCTAGTGATCATTTCTGGCCTTGCCGCAGACGGCGGTAATCTCGTGAAACAACTCCGAGAACTCGGCTACGAAAAAACGATCATTGGTGGTAATGGCCTCAACACATCCAATATCTTTCCCGTTTGCCAAGCCAAATGTGACGGCATCCTCATCGCCCAAGCCTACAGTCCCGAACTCGATAACGAAATTAATACCGCTTTCCGCGAAGCTTATGTCGCCGAAAACGAAACCGATCCACCACAATTCAGCGCCCAAGCTTTTACTGGTGTACAAGTCTTTGTTGAAGCCCTTAACGCCCTCGATGCCAAAACACCAATTAAAGAATTAGCCTTACCCGAGCTACGCAAACAATTACGCGACGAAATCTTTTCAGGTACATACATTACACCCCTCGGAGAAATTTCCTTTACCGAAGAAGGCGAGTTAGTACAAAAGCAATTCTACGTGGCTCAAATCAAAATGGACGAGTCAGGGGAACAAGGCACTTTCACTTTTCTCAAGTAAGAATAGCCAAGCTTCACAGATTTACGTGAATTGCGAAATGACTCACTTTTTACCGTTGTTTCACGGTTAACAAAAGCAAAAAATCAAACCTGTAAACTTCAAAAAGCACAAACGAAAAAAAGGGAATCTTACTAGATTCCCTTTTTCTTCAAATTTGATTTTCAGCATTACTATTGTTTTGATGGCAGTTAAATGTCTTTATTACTACTTCATCTCCGTTTTGGTGTCTCATTATAATTAGCCATTTGACGCAGAGCACGAGTCTGTTCGAGAATATCTTCCACATCCTCCTCAGATAGACGTTCTACGTAATTCACCTTCACTTCCTCTAGCAAGTCATTGACCAGAGATTCCATTCGCTCAAGACTTTCTCTCGCCTGAATTTCAGAAGTCATACTCTTTCTAAACTGTAGAATCAAATCCTCCAATAACTTGTCAAAGACAGGGTCTTCTTGCAACAAGCCCTTAAGCGTATCTGACGTTATTTCATAAAGTTGATGAGAGATTTGTTTCGCTAAAGTAATTTTGATGTCATCCAGACCCGGCAATATACGTAAGCCTTGGTAGGCCGGAGAAGTAGAAATAACGCGGTCAATCGCATAGATAATAATAGCTTCAGCTTGCGGTTGAACCTTGGGTACGACTTGATAAACAACCAAGTTTGCCATCAATTTCGCTAGCTCCACTGGCTCATTGACGTCATTAAGATCGACATATTCTCGGCTCGTAGCCTGAGATAGTACATTCGAGAATTCACCGCGCTGAATTGAGCCTTGAATTTGATTAATAATTCGGATAAAGACAACTTCAGTAATATCTTCGGCAATACCTGCGACAAAACCTTGGCTTGCTTGTTTCTGAATCGCACTAAGATCGATAATGTCTGCGTGGTTGAGGCGAATAATCACAGGCACGACCCGTAACCACCGAAACAAGGGAATAAGTAAAAAGATGTCATACCAACGCCACAACATGGCATCGAGCCAGCTTACTCCTGTTTTGCGGCGGCTAATGTACCAACTGCGGGCCAGAAATTCGAGCAGAAAAATCATGAAAAATGGAAAGTCAATAATTCCAAAATTATCGACAGCTTTGCCATTTTCGCCGATGGGACGAAAGTAATTAGTTTCTATTAATGGTTGGATTTCTCGGTCAAAAAAGTTCAGCTCGTCTCGCCAGCCATTTTCAGACAGGTACTCTGTTGTCCAATAAGTTAGGAAAGCTTCTTTTGAGGAGGCGTCTTCGTTGTTAAAGATGTGGCGACGCATTTTATTTTTAATTTTTTCGAGTGTGCCTGTTTTTTCGGCTACTTCGAAGGGATTAGTATCTACCATTTCGATGCTAAGTTCTCGCAACTCAGCTAATATTTCTTCTTTTTCTTGGTCGTAACGACGAGAATCTTCTGCGACATCCCGCTGATCTGCACTGCTCAGATTTGTTTCGTTGTCTTGGCTGGGGTTAAGAGTGAGATCGTTGGTTTTTTCGACTACTTTCTTTAGATCTTCGACGCGTTCTAGGTAATAGGCGGTATCACGGTTTTCGACGATGCCTTTTGCCCAGTCGTAGTGTTTGGTGACGTTAATTGGCAGGATGCGTACTGGTTCTTCGGGGAATTTCCATTCGTATTTGTTGATGCGTGCGTAGAGCTGGACACGGCCTTGCAACCAAAAGTTTCTGAGGGGGATATAGCTGAGATCGAAGACCACCAAGGCTAGGTTGACTGTGGCGAGTAGTGCCATACCGCGCTCAAAGAATAGGCTGGTAGGATTACGTTTAGCTCGCCGAATCGGTTTGCGTGGTGTGATGGTCATAGTAGATTAAGTCTGTTTTGGGGCTATTTCCGGTCAATTTCCATAGCCTTTATTCTAAAGTATGGCCATAATTGAGGGATATAAACCATACAATAATATGTCCACATGGGAGATTGTACGAAATACAATGTTCGTCTAACGTCTGAACAGCGGGAAAGTTTGCAGCAGATTGCTCGTAATGGTTATCAGTCGGCGAAGAAAATTCTCCACGCTAGGATTTTGTTGATGGCTGATTTGGCACATCCGGAAGGCAATTGGACGGATCAGCAGATTGCTCAGGCTTTGAGTGTGCATCAAAATACGGTGGCGAGAATTCGTAAACTTTTTGCGACTGGGGGGAAGGATTTTGCGCTGAATCGTAAGGTTCGGGAAGTGCCGCCTATTCCGAAGAAGATTGCTGGTACTAAGGCAAAAAAATTATTGGCTCTTTGTGCGGATAGTCCGCCGCCGGGTCATGATTATTGGTCGTTGAGTTTGTTGGTTTCGGAGTTAAAGCGACGGGGTCTGGTGGATAGTATTTGTCGGGAAACGGTGCGCCAGGTGCTGAAGCAACATGGTGTTGTGCTCAGTCGCAAGAAACGGTCTGCTTGAGGGTTTGGGGTAGAAAGGCGATCGCCCTCTTTTTCTTTTTCTATTTGCCTGAGATTTAGAAATACGCCTATTCATCCATGACGTCTGCCTGCTTACTTTTTTATAATTTGAGGTACAAAGAAATTGTTGTCGAGTCCCTCTAACGTCGCTGTTGTTGATGTTTGGGGGATTTTTTGTGACTGAGGTCACCTTCTTTGCGGATTTCGTTTGTGTTTTCACGCAATATCCATCAGGTTTTTTGTTGATTAGATACATACGTAAATTGGCGTAGGGTCACAGTGTTTGTTTTGGTACTCGGTGATACTTAGGACATAGAGAACAAACAACAATCTCTTTCTTTTGGAGCCTCAAAGCTATGTATAACGACGTATTTACAGTTTTAAATCACTTTTGTCAGAGCGGTTTATTGTTCTACATTTGTATTTGCACTGTAGTGCGTGGCGATCGCCTAGATTGAGGCTCTTTTCTTCTCTTTCGTTTAATTTTGTATTTCGATTTAGGCAAATAGTTTGAACGAAACTCCTTGTGTTCGCAGGGAGTTTTTTCTTGTTCTTTTATCAATAGTTGTTAGATTGAGGCGGCCTCAGATTAAACTTCAATTGAATTAGAATAAGTTGACTTTATAATCGGAACTTTTAAGACCTAATTGATGTCTTTTGAGGGTTAAGCAAATCAGGGATTCTGATTGTTCAAGTCGCAAATCGGACGAGATCTACGGCAAATCACGTATTTTGCTGAGATTTGCTGCTTTCCGAGCATTAATCTTAGATGATCAATATAGTCGTTAAGCTGGATTCAATGATTTGGAGTTCTCATGAAGTCTCAGACACAACAATATCTTTCCTCATTTTTTCTCGGTCTTACACTCTCTCTGGGAATGCCCACTGTATTTGTCCCTCAGCCGATCGCCGCACAGTCTGTAAGCAGTTCTCGCACGCTAGAGGTCAAACGGGTACGGGGTCGAGTGACTCTGAGAAATTCTTTTACAAGGGTCAATACGGGCGATCGCCTGACGAGTACGGGGCAAGGCGTCACGACCGGTGCGCGCTCTAGTGCTGTATTGGCTGTCGATACAGGCATTGGCACAATCAACGTCGCTGAAAATACGAGCTTTTTTCTTAGGGAATTTAGAACCACAGCCAACGGTGGCAAAGCGACTGTACTCGAAGTCACGAAGGGTCAAGTTCGCATTAATGTCCGTTCTTTTACCAATCCTCAATCCAAGCTCGAAGTGAGAACACCTGCGGGGATTGCGGGTGTACGGGGCACAGATTTTGGTGTGGCAGTCGCCGACGATGGACAAATGAATGTGATGACGAATGAAGGGGCTGTTGAAGTGATGGGAGTCGAAGAAAGCGTGACCGTCAACGCTGGTTATGCATCCATTCTGGTAGAAGGTGAAGCGCCGACAGAGCCAAAGCTATTTATTGAAAATCTGGATCTTGGGGTGCAGCCTGCCCAATTGATGGAATCAGGACGATGGGAAGTTTCTGGGCAAGTCGATCCGTTCAATTTTGTCTGGGTGGATGATGAGCAGGTGCAAATTGAGCAGGATGGGACTTTCTCTCTTGATTACGACCGTATTCCTGAAACGTTTATCAAAATTCGCGTGCTGACACCGCTCGGTTCGACGAAAACGACCTATGCTTTTGTGCGTCGTGCTGAAATTCCTTTTATTCTAATTAATGGCGATCGCGATGAGTCTGAATTCTAAAATCGCTTTGAAACCATGGCTCTGGCTTGGTGGTGCAATCGGTTTGGGTTGCGCATTGTTGTGGCAAGGGGGGGCGTGGGATTCGCTCGAAAGATCGGCTTACAATACGCTCGTGCGTGCGCAGACGCTGAGTATTTTTCCTGAGAAAGCTTGGGATGATCGAGTTGTGGCGATCGCCATCGATGAAAAAAGTATTGCGGAGTATGGTCGCTTTCCATGGGAACGCAGCAGGTATATTTCTCTTTTAGAAAACTTGTCGTTTGCACCGCCAGCGGCGATTGGTTTTGATGTAATTTTTAGTGAGCCGACTCAGCATGATGCGCTATTAGCTGAGGAGATGTTTTTTGCGGGAAATGTGGCGATCGCCCAAGCCATCCGCAAGGATTTAGAACCCATCGAAGTACTGCCCGAATTCACTGAAGCAGCAACATTAGGGCATATTGTGGCGCGCCCCGATTCAGACAGTATTATCCGCGAAGGCATTTCTTATATCGGTGATTTTCCGTCGCTGAGTGTGGCGATGTTGCAACTATATAAAGAGACGCTCGATTCAACTTTGACGGCTCCGAATGAGGATCTCTACACAGTCGATTTTGTGTTGCCGGAACCTGTAGCACGTGGCGAAGAACGGTTGCATACGCTGAATTGGCAGCGTCCGAGCACGGAATTTCAAACCTATTCGTTCAGTGATGTGGCGGAGGGACGGCTCGATCCTGAAATTTTTGCGAACAAATTGGTGCTGGTGGGGATTACGGCGAGCGGTTTTGATCCGTTGCAAACGCCTTTTGAATTAACGCCGCCTTCTTCTGCTGTATATATGCACGCGGTGATGTTGGATAATTTTTTGACGAATTCTTTTTTGCGGCGATCGCCCCACTGGTTAAATTTAAGCGGTTTGTTTCTGCTCGCGCCCCTGACGATGGCGGTTTTAATTACCCAAAATTTGCGAGGTCGATTGATCATTCTGTCGTTAGCTTTAGTGGGTTGGTGGGGAATCTGTTTGCTCAGTTTGGTTTATGGTTCGCTGTTGCTCCCGGCGATCGCCCCGATTGGGACAATTTTGCTTAGTGGGATGGGCTTGCAATTCTATGAGCAGTATGAAAAACAGGAACTGATGAGTCTGTTTGCCCGCCATGTATCGCCGGAGATGGCGCAGATGATTTGGCAGCGAAAAGAAGAGATTTTGTCCCAAGGGCAGCTAGAACCCCAAGAACTTACCGCCACGGTTTTATTTAGTGATATTCGCGGTTTTACTCACATTTCTGAGCATTTTCCGCCTAATGAGCTTTTGCCATGGCTAAATAATTATCTTCATGAAATGACCCAGTGCATCATGAGTCACGGCGGCATTGTCGATAAATATATTGGCGACGGGATTATGGCGGTGTTTGGTGTGCCTTTTGCGCGGGAAACGGCAGCCGAAATTCAACAAGATGCAATTCAGGCGATCGCCGCCAGCATCGAAATGCACGAAAAGCTCATTCCCCTCAATCTTGCCCTCGCCGAAAAAGGCTTACCAGAAATCAAAATCGGTGTCGGCATCCATACCGGTAGAGTCATTGCAGGCAGCGTCGGCGGTAAAGAACGTCTGAGCTATTCGGTCGTCGGCGATACGGTTAATACTGCTTCGCGCCTCGAATCCTTAAACAAAACCATTGCGCAAAAAACGCAGCGTGCCTACAACATTATTTTTAGTGCCGCGACGCTTGCTCTCATCAAAAGACATTACAAAACAAAAAGCCTCGGCACAATTTCTATTCGTGGTAGAGAAGAGGCGATCGCCTTGCATACAGTTACTGATGCCAAAAACACAGAAATTATTGGGATGATTGCCAGAAAAACAGAAGGCTATAACAACTAAACTTTTTCCCTAAAAAAGTCGATAAAACAAGACGTAAAATAACGTGCTGATGATTAGAATAAATGGGCAAAAAAAAGATGGATTTTCGATAATTGGCCATCAAAAATTCACCTGCTTTTACAATCACTATTAGCATTTCAAAATCATACATATCTTCACAACCGAAAATATATATGATTTTGTCAATCAATCTAATGCTGATATTCTACAAAACGCCAGCAATAAAAGCTGATTCATCATCTACCAAAGCTACAATTTTTTCAAAATCAGCATACAGACCTAAAACTGACTTTTTGTCTTGAGCGACTAAGCCTTGAAACCAAGGTGTGGAGGCAAGCTGGGCTCTGCTTAGCATTGTACCCGTTGCATACTCAATAATGAGCTGGTCTGCCAGTGCCTGATCCGTAAAGGACATGCCTTCACGCCACCCTTTATACAGTTCTATTGCAATATCACTACCGGACTTAGCGTCTGACAAATCAACATTATCATCAGAAAGACCTAAGCTGTCCATTAAGCCAGTCATTTGACTTTTTGTATAACCAATTGTATTGACAGTATTTGTAACTGCATTTATGACATCAAACAGGCCAGCTTGTGCAGGTGCTGCAACAAGAAGGCAAGCCATAGTTGATAGAAAGAGCTTTTTTTTCATAACTAAAAATACGTGGATTACTGAACTTAGATGTACTTTCTGCAAAGTCTTTGAATGAGCCAAGAGGCCGTTTTTTAAAAACTTATCCTAGCTCACTTAAGTTCTTAGTGTTGAATATATCAATTTTTCTCGGCGGCGGAGACTTTATTTGAAAATAAAGACAAAAGAATCAGTTCTAATAAGATTAACTTATTTTTCTGAGATGAATTGTTCTTCTTTTTTCTCGCTATTGATAAAAAATTGGAGTTTCTGTATCATATTTTCCAACTTTATTTTATTTATTCTCATCTGCCTTGAAAATTCACTTTATCTATTGATGGTGTAGTTCATATTGCCTCTTTCATACTACATTTTTGTACTGATGTTGGTGAACTGTAGTGATAGATTGCTTTGTAGTACCAAAACTTTTAATAGATTTGAATTGTATGGATCTAATTCTCGTGAGTTCGGCATCGTCAAACGCTAGCGAATAAAATGATGGTAGAAAGGCGATCGCCCACTTTTTAGATTATTTTGGGT
>JBARRZ010000250.1:0-5569 GCA_049644465.1 Limnothrix sp. | reverse complement strand
ATAATCGCGTCAACACCCAGCCTATTTTCGGACGGATCGGCGGGGCGATCGGCGAACCCATTGGCGGTCTTGCCGATGATGGCTTTGGCGGTGGATTGCGCACCTCTACTTCCGATGTATTTAGCTTTAACTTTGACTGGGGTATTACTCCAAAATTCGGTCTCTTTGGACGCTATAGCTATGGCAGTACCAATATCAATCCAATCAATCCAGCCGTTGCTAGCGATGATGTGAATGTGCAATCGATTCAAGCAGGCTTAGCCTTTCCTGACCTCGGTAAAAAAGGAGCACTTTTGACAGTCTCCTATGTCATGCCCTACGACTACACGTCCGGCGAAAACTTCCTAGTGTCTGGTGCTGGTGATGGCGGGACTCAGCATGATCTTGAAGCCACTTATTTCTATCCAGTCAGCAAAAATATTGCCCTTGTGCCAGCCTTTTACACCATCTTTAACGCCAACAATTTCAGCGACAACCCGAACATCTATGTCGGCAATTTACGGATGCAGTTGAACTTTTGAAAACCGAACTGACGAAGACTGACACTTTTAACAATCCTTTACAGGAGACCTAGCAATGACCCAAGCTCCATCTGCCGAACAGACTATCGTCAAGAACCCCGGTCTGATCTATGGTTTGAATGATAAACCTCCAGTCATCGAAGCAGCCCTTGTTGCCCTACAGCACGTGTTGGCAATCTTTGCGGGGATTATCACGCCACCTCTAATCATTAGTAGCGCCCTCGGTCTTGAACCTGCCGATGCCCGCAATATCATCAGTATGTCCCTGTTCATCTCAGGGGTCGCCACCTTTATCCAGATCAAGCGCATTGGCCCAGTCGGCTCAGGTTTGTTAAGTATCCAGGGCACAAGTTTTGCCTTTGTTGGCCCCATTATTGGCGCAGGTATTGGTGTCACTTCCAATGGTGGCAGTCCCACAGATGCCCTCGGACTCATTTTTGGCTTGTGTTTCTTCGGTGCGTTTGTCGAGATTCTTTTGAGCCGATTTTTGCACCTCGCCCGGAAAATTATTACCCCATTGGTAACCGGTACAGTCGTCTCCATTATTGGCTTGTCCCTCATCAAAGTTGGGGTTACGAGCATGGGCGGTGGTGTTCCCTCGATCGGCGCTGGCACTTTTGGCAGCTTGCAAAATTTGGGTGTTGCGATGTTGGTGCTTGTCACGGTGATCTTTTTCAACAGTCTCAAATCACCCTATTTGCGGATGGCATCGGTCTTTATTGGTCTGATCGTTGGCTATATTGTGGCGGCAATCTTGGGCATGGTGAACTTCGACGCATTAAAAGATCTGCCTTTGGTCACTGTGCCAATTCCGTTCCGTTATGGGCTGAAATTTGATTTCGTCGCGTTCATTCCCTTTGCATTGCTCTATTTGATCACGACTATTGAATCGATTGGTGATTTGACCGCCACCTCCGCTGTGTCTGGCGAACCGGTTGAGGGTAGTGTTTATATTCGTCGCATTAAGGGCGGCGTTCTAGGGGATGGCATCAACTCGCTCATCGCTGCTGTTTTTAATACTTTCCCGAATACGACGTTTAGCCAAAACAACGGTGTCATTCAAATTACTGGGGTCGGTAGTCGCTATGTCGGTTTCTTTATTGCTGGCATTTTGGCAATTTTGGGCTTATTCCCTATTGTGAGCGGCCTCTTCCAGACTTTGCCTCAGCCTGTTATCGGCGGTGCAACAATTATTATGTTCGCGTCTATCGTTGTGGCAGGGATTAGAATTCTGTCCACGGTAGCGCTTGATCGACGGGCTTTATTGGTGGTGGGAACGTCTTTCGCGATGGGCTTGGGTGTCACCTACATGCCTGATATTTTGAACAATTTACCCCCTATCTTGAAGAGCATTTTCTCTTCGGGTATCTCTGCTGGGGGACTGACTGCCATTGTTTTGAATGCTGTCATTCCTGAGAGTGTTTCTGACTCAGATCCAGAGTCTGAGATGATGGAAGATGAGCTTGGCCTAGAGGGGGAAGCTAATCTCTAATCGCTGAGTTGGGTTTTGTTGTAATTGACGGGAAAGGAAGACGGTCATGAATAATCTGAAAGCTATTGTTGTGGGCGCGGGCATGGGGGGCTTAACGGCGGCGATCGCCCTCCGCAAAGCTGGGTATGAAGTCGAAATTTATGACCGTGTCAGCAAACTGCGTCCGGCAGGCGCTGGGATTTCTCTCTGGTCGAATGGCGTGAAAGTGCTGAATCAACTCGGTCTTGGCAAGGAGATTGCGGACATTGGCGGCGGCATGAAACGGATGTCATATCGTCGTTTTACGGGCGAAACTCTCACCGATTTCAGTCTTGATCCCCTCGTCGATGAAGTAGGTCAACCGCCTTATCCCGTCGCTCGCACGGATTTACAACAAATGCTTTTGGATGCCTTTGGCGCGGAGAATGTTCATCTGCAATCAAACTGTGTCGGCATTGAACAGGATGAAAATAGTGCCACTGCCATTTTTGAAGATGGGCGCAGAGCGACTGGTGATGTGGTGGTCGGTGCTGATGGGACTCACTCGATTATTCGTACCCATGTTTTAGGCGAGAAAGTCGAGCGTGATTATGTCGGCTATGTCAACTGGAATGGTTTAGTGCCAGCGACAGAAGATATTGCTCCCGTTCAGACTTGGACAACGTTTGTCGGGAAAGGTCAGCGAGCTTCTCTGATGCCAGTCGGTGGCGATCGCTTTTATTTCTTTTTTGATGTGCCTCTCCCCAAAGGAACCCAGAGTGAAAAAGAAAAGTATCAAGAAGAATTAGCCGAATATTTTGACGGTTGGGCGGAGTCTGTTCAAACATTAATTAAAAGTCTAGATCCGCTAAAAACCAACAGAGTTGAAATTCACGATATCAAACCCCTTGCAAAATTAGCAAAAGGGCGAGTTGCGCTACTCGGTGATGCGGGTCATAGTACAGCCCCAGACTTAGGCCAAGGTGGATGTCAGGCGATGGAAGATGCTTATGTGCTTGCGTCTTCTTTATTGACCACAAATATTAGTGTTGAAGATGCTCTAAAACGCTATGAATCTGAGCGGAAAGAACGCACAGCAAAACTAATTTTGGGTGCACGGAAACGGTCAAACGTGACCCACGGTAAAGAACCCGAAAAAACGCAAAAATGGTACGAAGAACTAGCACAGGAAGATGGCACAAAAATCCTCCGGGCTATTACTGACAATATTCTGGCAGGGCCGCTTCACTAAAGCATTATGGGTAAATTAACAACACATGTTTTAGACACTGCTAATGGCTGTCCGGCAGCAAATCTAACGATTGAGTTATGGTCTTTTGAAGCAGCGACCAATCAAAAAACATTACTCAAAACTGTCACCACAAATTCCGATGGTCGAACAGATGAGCCATTACTAATTGATGAGGCTTTTAAAGTTGGTGTTTACGAATTGATTTTTGTTGTCGGAAGTTACTTTGCTGAAAAATCTGTAGATGTTCCAGAGCCACCATTTTTAAATCGTATTCCGATCCAATTTGGTATTGCCGATCCAGATAGTCATTATCATGTGCCGCTATTAGCTTCGCCGTGGTCTTATAGTACTTATCGAGGTAGCTAGAAATGGTCTACTCAATCGCCGTAATAAACCAAATGGATCAAGATGATTTCATTGAAACCTTAGGCGAAATCTTTGAAGATACTCCGGCGATCGCCGCCCAAGCTTGGCACAAAAAACCATTTATTAACATTGAAGATTTACATCAAAAAATGGTCGATGTTGTTACAAATATGGATCAAGAAGAAAAACTCGCTTTGATTTGTGCTCACCCTGATTTGGGTAGTAAATCGAAAATGGCTGATGCTTCGGTACAAGAACAAGCAAGTGTTGGTTTGAATCAGCTTCTACCAAAAGAATTGCAAAAGTTTCAAGAACTAAATCAACAGTACAAAGACAAATTTGGTTTTCCATTTATCATCGCGGTGAAAAATTATTCGGTGTCTGAAATTATCAGTATATTCATCGCGCGGTTAGATAATCCGAAAGATGTTGAGCAGCAACAAGCGCTTGCAGAAATTTTTCAAATTGCCAGCTTCCGACTACAAGACATTATCAATTAGTTTTTGTTTAAGAGTGGCGATCGCCAATCACTTGAAAATGGGATGAAAAGTTTAAGCAGTCAGTGAAATGCCACGATAAATCTCCGTCATTGGCAAATTGATATCCAAGCATTTAATCGGAATGACTTGATCTAAACTGCTATAATCTTGTAACAACCAACCTTCACTTTGCTTTCGGTACACTTCTACAAAAAATTCATTCTGCTCGACTAATAAGTATTCCGTAAAAGTAGGAATCGAACGATACAGTCTAAATTTATTTTCTCGATCATATTCTGCGGTAGAGGGTGACAGGACTTCAATAATCGTCAACGGATCTAAAGCTTCATCTTGACGATTTTCGTTTAAAGTTGGTGCTCCTCGGAAAACCATTACGTCAGGGTATAAGCCTCTCTGATAAGCAGGAAGCCACAGACGGAGATCGTTATTAATGGGTTCAAATTCTGTATCTCGCAGAGAAAACGTCAAATAGGTCAACAGGTTACGACCAATGCGACTGTGATTCAGAGAGCCTCCCGGCATCGCTACAATTTCTCTGTTTCTATATTCATGGCGTTGTTCTGATTTTTCTTCTAATGCGCGATATTCATCCAGACTGAAACTGCGATCTGTTGCGACAACCATCAAATTTTCCTCGCTTCATACCTAATATTCTAAATGGAATACAATTTATAAAACAGTCTGGATTGAATCGTCAGGGTATTTCAGCGATTAAAAGCCTTGTAAAGATAGGCTTCCGACTTAAAAAAATATCTAGCCCACAATAGGTATTCGCAATCTTGCAAACCACACAATTAAGCTAGACAGCTATAGTGTATTTACTAAATCCATTTAACTAATTGAATCTTTATAGAATGTTGATTAGAACTCAAACTGATTGCTTTTTTTTCCACAAATTTACAAATGCCAAGGATTTTGTCGATGTCATTGGTGATTTCACTGTGAAAACTGACGAATGGAATTTTATGAAATCTCAGTCACATGTAGCTCAAGCAAACTTGAAGCTGGCTGCATGTATCATCTCCCAAAGTTCAGGAAAATGGATGATCGCAATTTCAGAACATCAGGATGTCAATAATGCGTTTTATGTAAGAAGTATTGTTTCTCAAAAAGACGATATAGAAATTTCGATAGAAGAGGAAGAGCAAATTATTAAAGATTTAGCCACTTCTTTTGAAATATTTATTAGTGGACAGTCTTTGGAAATCAAAATTGAAATCACGGGCGGAATGCAAGAAATAAAACTCCACCATATTATTAAAGGAAAAAGGACGAGAATGATATTTCAAAAATATATAGAGCCTATCTCAACCCACAGAATTCATCATCCTTATGATATTGGAAGATTAGATAGATTTATTAACTACTATTTAAAATACAATAGACAACCTCTTGTCTATGATCAACTAAAAAAATGGCTAATCTATGAGAAAAAGTGGTCTTCAAAAAATGCTCAATGGTGCATTGATCGTATTGAAAC
>JBARRZ010000249.1:0-19207 GCA_049644465.1 Limnothrix sp. | reverse complement strand
CCCAAATACAGATCTTTCGTTAATGCGCGGTTGAGTTCCAACTCAACTTCACAAAAATGTTTGCGCTTTTCGAGCGTAGAGAAATCAAGAAAGCCAAAATTGACCGCTTTTTTGAGTTTGTAAGCGTAGTTTCCCGTTAGCAATACGTAGGACACATGGGTCTGTACCAGCTCAATGGTTCCGGTCACTTCGTGGGGATAGAGTTCGGATTTTTGGAGGGCTGCAATGAGCGTTTCGGTAGAGTGGGGCATTGACCTAGGTACTGGAGGGACGACAAAAGTTTGCACTTTACGATAGCACCATTTCTGGGCCTACTCGTGCCCTTTATCCTACGCGAAAATGGGGTCTTGGGCAGGGGAAAAGATATGGTCAAAATCAAAAATTAGGTAGTGCTCGTTGCGGCTGATTGCAAAGCCAAAATCGGTCACTGTTTCGGAAGCGAAAGTCGCCATGATTAAAGTGACGAGTCTACGGCGGGGAATCTGTGGGATGCGGATGTAATAGTCACGTTTGGCGAAAAAGACTTTTTCATCTTTTGGGGTGATGATGCTGTTAATGCGGTGGGTGTATTGAATTGGTTTGATGTAGCGGTTGAAGAAATCGTCTTGGTTGATCTGGAGTTGGTAGAGTTTTTCTTGTTGTTCCCAGCTCATCTGGAAGAGCATTTTTAGGACTTCAAAACCGAGAACGTAATTGAGTACTTTGTTTTGTTCTTGTTTTTGGATGACGAGCTGGAGGGCGGATTGCAAATATTGTTGGGGTTGTTTGTGCATATCCTGTGCGGAGTGGATATAGAACTGGCGGATATAGGTGCGTAATAATTTTTCGTTGAGAGCGCTGTTGATACTAAACCGTTCGAGATGGCTGTTCATCTGTTCTTGGGTGTCTTGGTCAACCAAGATTTTGGCGATGATGCCGTCTGCGGTGAAGTCGTCGAGAAATCCGGCTTGGTCTTGGGGAGGGGCTGCGCAGAGGAGGTGGCACAGGGACAGCATGTATCGTCGCTCTTGCCAGCTTAAGCGTTCGACCCATTGACGCACTTCTGATGGTAGTCTGTCTAGCATTTTTTTATGGGGTAGACGGTGGGATGCTTTGCTTTATCTATCGGGTTTTGATGCTGTTTGTATTATGCCCAGTATAGGAATGGGGGGACTTCTGGACTGAGGCGATCGCTACTTTCTACTAACTGTTTATGGATTGGTGGTATTTGTATCGGCGGTCTGGAGGGGGAGATTGATAAAAATGCTGGTGCCTGCGCTATCTGGGAGGGTCTGGGGACAGGACTGTTGAAGCTGGGTTTTGAGGTGGTTATGAGCATCGTCGGGGGGTGTTCCGGCGAGGATGCCGTTGCTCTCGAGCCAAATTTGTCCGTTCATGGCTTCTAATAGATGTTGGCAAAGAATTAAGCCGAGTCCGATGCCGCCGTGGATACGGGTAGAGGAGTTGTCGCCAAGGCTGAAGGGTTGGAACAATCGTTGGATTTGATCGACGGGAATACCGATGCCTGTGTCTTGGATTTTGCAGAAAAGGGTGTCTTTCTGGGCGATCGCCGCAACGAGAATTTGACCTGCTGGGGTGAATTTAACGGCGTTGTTGAGGAGATAGTTTAAAACTTCGGTGAGCTTGTCTTTGTCTGTACAAATCAGGCGATCGCAGTTGGCATCTGTCCACAAAATAATGTTGAGGTGTGGCGCTTGAGCAATGTGCTGACTGGTGACTGCTTCGAGGTGCTCGGCAAGATTAAACTGCTGTAAATCAATCGTAAATTTGCCTGTTTTGAGGCTAGAAAATTCCAAAATTTGATTGACAATATCGAGTAATTGTTCGCCGCCTTGCTGGATATTTGCCAAATATTCCTGTTCGTCCGTATCTTCTGTACCCATCGCCAGCAACTGTGAAAACCCGATAATGGCGTTTAGCGGTGTACGAAATTCGTGACTCATGACGTCTAGAAAATCAGAATGGAGGACGGCGATCGCCTCAGCCGTTTCCTTCTCATGTTGCATCGCTATTTTTTGCTCAGAAAGCTGCTGCAATTCCCGAATCGTTGTCGTACCAGTTTTGACAACCAGCACAACAAAACAAGCTCCGAAAAAAAACACCAGACCCATAATCAGCAGAATAAATGACGTAATTTCAAGGCTGATCAGTACCACAATCGTGGCATAACCCACTAAGAAAAACATCATTAAATAGGACAGCAATCGCCATGTCTGACTAGATCGAGTTTCGGCGACTAGTTTTAGTAAATAACGAGTTTCCAGCAGCGCCAGAGTCATTACTCCAGCACCGAAGATAATTAAAAGAATACTAATAATTGATTCTGTAAGCTCCATGGCTCCATGAATTTGTGGCGATTAAATAATGAGGCTGAAGCGCTTCAATCCTACTATAAATCTCTCGCTAACTTGGCAAACTACATTGATGTTCTCTGTGATAATTAGTTCCACTCTCCTTGGAGAATAAAGGCCGCCCAGTAATAAGGATGCTGCCATTTTGTCTCGGTGCGCATTTCCTGTTGAGTGCGTTGGAGTGCGGTGGCGGCGGGCAAATTTTCTTGTAAAAGCAGACGGTAAAAACGGGTCATAAACTCTGCTGTTGCTGCATCATCTACTTGCCACAAACTGACAACAACACGCGGCACGCCTGCATACATAAACCCACGACTGAGGCCGACTAAGCCTTCGCCACGGATTTGATCACCAAGCCCAGTTTGGCAGGCACTAAGCACGATCAAACCGGCATTGAGCTTGAGGTTAAACACATCGTTGATTCGTAAAAAGCCATTTTGGGGATTTTCGTTTTTGTCAACTAATGAAAAAACAAGACCGGATAATTCGGGAAATTGGGTATTAAGAAAACCGTGGGTGGCAATGTGGATCAGATCATAATTTTTGAGGCGATCGCCCATCATCAGTTCACGATTCGCTTCAAAATCAAAAGCTTGTAATATTTCGGTGTTATTCAGCGTCAGACCAATAATGCCTTTGGCCTCCGTGCGCGTCCCCAGCAGACGATCCCAATTCACATCATCAAAACCTTTGGCAGACCGTTTTAGAGCCAAAAAATTAAGATCTTCATCGGAACGAGGATCGAGTTTTTGGTTGGGCTGTGGGTCGAGACAACTGGGGTCATTGCTCTCCATGCGGCAGTCTTGGTCGTGGAATACCGGATCTGCCAACACAGCTAAGGAAGCATCGGGGCGAATTGGCTCGATGGTATTTTGGCGCAGAATACTAATCGTTGAAGCGGAGGGAAGATTAACAATTTCGTGGCGATCGCCGATCGGACGATACTCTTTGCCCGACAAACTGAGAATACTAAACGGCAAAAAATGAAGATTGCCATCTGCGACCACAATGATTCGCTTTTTATTTAAGTGCTCTGCTGCGGGGGCTAAAACAAGCTCACTCAATTCTTGAATTGCTCGCTGACGTTTTTGAGTTTCCCGCTGCTGTAATACGTCAGGCAGACCCGTTTTAATGTTCGTAATGTATTGACGCGCATTATTTACCGCATCATTTAATCGTTTGCTACCCGGCAATAAATAACTCGAAAAATCATCCTTGGTGATTGCCCACAAATAACTTTGTTCACCGACAAAAACATATTGTAAAAGGACTGTTTCATCATCAAGAATTTGCTGTTGCAATTCTGCTACGCCGAGCGGCTTCGGATATTTTAGATCTGCATATTGAGGATTCTCTTGTCGGATTTTTGTTTGAAAATTTTGAGCCACAATATTCGCTGCAGCCAAGTTTATGTCAGCCGTTTCTTTCTCATTTTCTGTACTAAAAGGATCGCTGTATGTCTCGATACGTACTTGTTCAATTTGGCTTAGTCGCTGAAAAAGCTGTTCTTCTTCTGCTAATTGTTCGGCAGAAATACCAGCTCTTACGTCAGTCTTTGATTCTGTCAGTAATTCAATCAGCGTACGGGCGCGAGATTTTTCACTCGCAGTAAAAGCCTGTTGATCATACTGTTGAGTCGGATCAGCAGCGTGCAATTTCATTAATAAGCGAATTTGTAGATTGTAATAATTTTGCACTGTCGAAAAATAGGTTTGCCGGAGTTCTGGGCTAGCAACTTTAGTCCGCAGATCTTCGACAATTACTAATGCTCGTTTGATGGTAGTTAGTGCTGCTTGAATGTTTTCTTGCTCTTCTTCGAGGTAGGCAATATTAAATAAAACAAGTGCTTCACCGGAGCGATCTTTTGTTGCTTCGTAAAGGGCGAGGGCTTGGCTGTAGTAATCAAGGGCTTGTTCGGGTTGATCTTGATATTCAAATACAAGGCCAATATTGTTGAGGGTTGTTGCTTCGCCGACTCGGTCACCGACGGTGCGGCTAATTGGTAAAGCGAGCTGGTAATAGTCCAGCGCGGCATCGAAATCCTCCATTCTGGCGAGGGTCAATCCCATGTTATTGAGGGTGCTTGATTCCCCAAGGCGATCGCCGATCTCTTTCAAAATAGGCAGTGCTTCGCGGTGATAATCTAGGGCTTTTGCGTAGTCTTTTCTATCACTATAAATGATGCCAATATTGCTCAGGGTGCGGGCTTCACCGAGGCGATCGCCCACCAATCGAGACAGTGGCAAACCGGTTTCGTAATAAGTCAAAGCCAAGTTTTTTTCGCCCAAATCATCGTAGACTGTACCCAAATTATTTAAAGCCGTTGCTTCCCCGCCTCGATCGCCAATTTCTTGCAGAATGGGTAATGCTTTTTCTAGAAAATCGATGGCTTGTTGTCGTTCACCGAGAATGTCGTAAATAGCGGCCATATTACTGAGCGTCCGCGCTTCACCAGACTTATTTTCCATCTCCTGCAAAATGGGCAGCGACTCTTCGTAATAAGCCAACGCTTCTGCTTGATTCCCCAAGGCTGCATGAACCGCACCAATATTATTTAGCGTGGAACCTTGCCAGCGGCGATCGCCAATCTCCCGCAACAATTCCAGCGAGCGTGTGTAATATTCCAGCGCAGCTTGTTTGTCACCCGTCGTCGAATAAACATGACCAATATTGTTGATTGCTAAAGCTTCTCCACGGCGATCGCCCAGTGTCTGATACAAGTCCAAAGATTCCGTATAACGCGACAAAGCCAAGTCCTTTTCCCCAAGGCGATCCGCCACAAAACCCAACTTATTTAACGTCCGCGCTTGAGATAAACCATCTTCCGCCTGACGATATAACATCAATGCCTCCAGCCAGTTTGTCTGTGCTTGCCGCAGCGAATCTGCCGAGCCTTCCTCATACAGAGCTGTCGCTACCTCAAAAAATTCGTTCCCTTTCAGCGTTGTTTTTTCTTGAATCGTTGTTTTACGAACAGTGAGAAAATATTGCCCCAATTGCTCCGGCTCGCGACTCGTCGAAACAATGTTGTATGTGCCGCCTGACTCATTTTTGAGCAATAAACCCGAATGAGTTGTGCCCTGAAAATCATCATTCTCCGCAACCTTATTCCACTCTTCATCAAAGACAAATAAATAAGTATCAAACTCATCACTCGCTAGCAACACCACAAGGTCTTCATTCGGTGCAACTTCAATTTCATGAATATCGACATAACGACCATTGTCTACTTGGTCATCTGTCGTCGTCAGTGAGGCTGCTTCGTTGAGAATAAAATCTATTGCTGTTTGCTCGGTTTGCGCGGCAGCCGATGTGGATAGACTCAGGCCAAGGAATAATGCGGAGAAACCTTGCGAGAGCAACGAAGAACGAAAAAACTTAAGCATAACTAGGAAAAAATCTGGCTACTTCTCATCCTACTAAGTCGCTACCGAAAAACAATACTTTTTGCATGAAAATTCACTTTCAGCTATGAGCAATAATGGACGAATTGATTTTTCATGCTGAGTTTTTGTGTGGAATTTTTATGTTGACAAATTTAAGGGCATAGTAACCCGTGAACTGCTTTTAAAAGGCTTTCGGCGGTAAAGGGTTTGGGTAGGAAAGTGGTGATGTCTGAGAGGACAGCGATTTGCTCATTACTATCAGAGCCACTTGTTAGCAGGATCGGGATATCTGGATTGAATTCTTTAACGGTTCTGGTTAGGGTGCTAATGTCTGTGCGGGGCATCATCCAATCGAGAATGATAGCGTTGATCTCGTGGGCTTGTGCGGCGTAAGTGGCGATCGCCTCGACTCCATTTTTGGCAGTTAGGGTGCGGTAGTTAAAGGCTTCGAGGGAGATTTTGGCAATTTCTCGGATAGAGGCTTCGTCATCGACAATCAGGATTAGTTCGCCTTGCCCAGTTAGGGCTTCGATTGCGTTGTGGTGGTTGGCATTTTCTTCTACTGGGCGATCGCCATCAGCTGCGGGGAGATAAACCTTGAACTCGCTCCCTTGCCCGACCTCGCTCGTCACCTGAATAAAGCCGCTGTAATTTTTGACGATCTGGAACACTGTCGATAAACCCAGACCTGTGCCTTGTTCTTTCGGTTTGGTTGAGAAAAATGGGTCAAAAATTTGTTCGATTGTGGCCGCGCTCATTCCCACCCCTTCGTCGGCGATCGCCACCACTAAATAAGCTCCTTCCGGCACATAGTTTAAAGTTGTGGCCAGCGGTGCATTGACATTCACATTCATCGCGCGAATACTCAACTTGCCGCCAGTCGGCATCGCATCCCGTCCATTGACTACGAGATTCATAAATACTTGCTGCATCTGAGTCGAATCCGCCCGCACAGCCCAGAGTTTGCGAGTGGAAATATCGGTTTCAACTTGAATATTTTTAGGAAAAGTTTGTTGAGCAATATTCGCAATTTCTAGCAGTAAGTGACCGATTTGCAGGCTCTGCTGTTTGCTATCAGCGCCCTTCGCGAAGGACAAAATTTGTTTAATCAAACTACTACCACGTTTGGAGCTAGCCTCTAGTAGTTCGAGTAATCTTTGGCTGCGCGAGTCGATCTGGGAAACGGTGAGCGGTAGGAGTTGGGCGGCGGCAATAATGGGTGTAAAAACGTTATTTAGATCGTGGGCAATACCGCTGGCAAGGGTTCCCAAATTTTCGAGGCGTTGAGTCCGGAGAAATTGTGTTTCTAGCGATCGCCGCTCCGTAATATCTGTATCAACAGAGAGAATTGCCTTCGGTTTCCCTGCATCATCACGCACCAAACTCCAGCGACTCGCGACAGTCAGAAGACGACCATCCTTAGTATTTTTCTGTAATTCCCCTTGCCATTCTCCTTCTAAAAGCACGATTTGCAGGGCTGTCTGTTTATCTTCATTCGTGACATGGTCTGGATAGATTAATTGCTGAATATTGGCGGCGATCGCCTCAGCCGCTGACCACCCGTAAATTTTTTCGGCTCCCGGATTCCAAAATTGCACAATCTGATCTAAATCTCGTACCGCAATCGCATCCGTTGCCACCTCAAGCAGTGCTGCCTGCTCTTGAATTTTCTCTTGAGCAATTTTGTGGGCCGTAATATCAAACCGAATTGATAAATATTGAAACGGTTCACCCTGCTCATCCAAGAACGGCACAATGCTCGTATCAACCCAATAATAGCTGCCATCCTTCGCCTGATTTTTGATTTGACCTTGCCATACTTTCCCGGCGGCGATCGTCTCCCAGAGATCATCAAAAAACGCAGGCGGATGAAACCCAGAATTAATCAGACGGTGAGTTTGGCCGATAATCTCCTCACGGCGGTATTGAGAAATCTGGCAAAATTTATCATTGACCTCCGTAATCATCCCCTCACTATCAGTGATCGCAACAATAGCTGCTTCATCAAGGGCTAATTTCTGAAATTCTAGCGATCGCAAAGCCTGACGTAATTGCTCTTCCGCATTATGGCGACCTGTGATATCTCGCCCTTCCGGAATCAAAAACACAATCTTGCCCGTTGCGTCAGCAATCGGCTTTAGCGAAAAATCCACATAAACTGCCGTACCATCCGCCAAAATATGTTTTGCTTCGAAACGCACTAGCTCTCCTAATGCTGCCTGCTCAATGCCCTGCTTTAATTGTTCTTGTAATGCTGGTGAGTGTGTCCACCAAATCGCTTCCCAGAACGGAACGCCTACGACCTGCGATCGCCTAACACCCACTGCATCAAGAGACGTACGATTCGCTTCAAGAATAATCCCCTGCGTATCTAGCAGGCCGGTAAATTGAAGTGTGCTGTCGAAGATTGCCCGAAATTTTTGTTCGCTCTGCTGAACATCAGTCTCAGTCTGTTGATGCGAGATGTAATTGTGCGCAAAAGTAGGTGGAATCGAGGCTTGATGGTGAGTTTGCAGCCGCTGTTGCAGAAAGTTGATGGTCGCCAACATTTCCGTTGGGGTCAGAGATTTTAATGTATCGGTAAACTGCTCTGATTGAATGTTTGCCATAGTCTGCGATGCAGAAGTTTTTTGAAGAAGGAATTCTCCATAAATTATGACACTAAGATTTTTAATTGGGTAATCGAATTAGCAGAATTTTGTTTTTTCAGTATTTGTGCTGAAAAGAATAATACTTAATAGCAACTGCTATATTACATGCGAAGTCAACAAACAAAAACCTCCCCATTTGAAGCCAACTAGAGAGGTTTTTGTCAGCTAGCCTAACTACTTTTTGCTGCGATTAACAATCGGTAAATTCACGTAATTATATAACATCGAAAATTCGAATTGGACTTACTTTTACTTCGTTATTTTTTAATAAAAACGATAGTTTAAGCCAGCACTGCCATTAGCTGTTGCTTAGCTTCAGAGAGGGCTTCAGGTAGTTTGCTCGCATCGCGTCCGCCTGCTTGGGCAAGGTTTGGACGACCACCGCCGCCACCGCCACAGAGCTTGGCGATCGCCCCAATAAATTTACCCGCTTGGAGTTTTTTTCCTTTATAGATTTCTTCGCTAAAGGCGGCGACGAGAGAAACTTTTCCTTCTTCTGGAATTGAGGCGAGAATCACGGCTGCATTACCGAGTTTTTGTTGTAACCGTTCGGCGGCAGTTTGCAGGGCTTTGGCATCGAGTTCGCCCATATTTTCCACGAGGATTTTGAATTCGCCAACGGTTTCGACTTGGCTGATCAGGGCTTCGGATTTGGCGATCGCCAGTTCACCTTTTACCTTTTCTAATTCCTTTTGGACACCGCGCAATTCTGTCTGAATATTCTCGACGCGCTCGGTGATTTCTTCGGGTTTGGCTTTGAATTTATCGCCCAACTCTTTGACCACTTGATCGCGGACTTTGAGATAATCCAGCACTGACGCTCCGGCGATCGCCTCGATGCGACGCACTCCAGAGGAAATTCCGGTCTCGGAGACGATTTTAAATAAGCCAATTTCAGCGGTATTGTTCACGTGGGTTCCGCCACACAGCTCCATCGAAACGCCGGGAACATCGACCACGCGGACTTCTGAGCCGTATTTTTCACCGAACATTGCCACCGCACCTTTTGCCTTCGCGTCGGCGATCGCCATGGTTTCGACTTTGGTGTCATGGGCTTCAGCGATCCAAGCATTGATCTGGTCTTCAATTTGCACTAATTCATCGGCGGCGATCGCGCGAGGACAGTTGAAATCAAAACGCAAACGGTCAAAATCCACCAAGGAACCCGCCTGAGCGATAGAGTCATCAACAATATTTTTTAACGCTGCTTGTAATAAGTGGGTTGCCGTGTGATTCGCCTGAGCACGACGCCGACAAGCCCGATCAATGGTTGCATTCACCACGTCACCAATTTGCAGCGTACCCCGCTCAACTTTGCCGTAGTGGACAAAAAAGCCCGACTCTTTTTTCACGTCATTAATACGGACAACCAAATTCTCGCCCGAAAAATAACCGCGATCGCCAATCTGTCCGCCAGACTCCGCATAAAAAGGTGTTTGGTCACAAATGAGCTTTACCTCTGCCCCAACTTCCGCTGTTTCCGCCCGATTACCGTCAACCAATAATGCTTTAATTTGTACTCGCGATTGCAGATCGGTGTACCCTAAAAATTCTGTAGGACTCAACTTTTTCATCAACTCATCAAGGCTACCCTGAGCAGTTAAATCAATCGTTTCGTGGGCAGCTTTAGAACGTTCCTGCTGCTTTTTCATCTCCTCGTAGTAACCTTTTTCATCAACTGTCAAACCCTGTTCTTCAGCGATTTCTTGGGTGAGTTCAAAGGGGAAACCAAAAGTGTCAAAAAGGGTGAAAGCATCAACGCCAGAAATCTGTTTTTCTTCCTTCTCAACAATTTCTGCTAACCGTTTTTCACCACGTTCCAAAGTTTTAAGGAAATTGTTTTCTTCTCGCTCCAATTCCTGCTTAATAAAACTCTCCCGCTCGCGAGTATTTGGGTAAGGTTCTTCTAGCATTTGAATCGCCGTTTCAGCGACTTGATTAATGAAATTTCCTTCGATACCAATCAGTTTGCCGTGGCGAACCACCCGACGAATGAGACGACGCAAAATATAGCCGCGATCTGTATTAGAAGCCGTGATGCCATCTGCAATCATTTGCACAACAGAACGTACATGATCACCGATTACTTTGAGAGAAATTTTAGTTTTGTCGTCAGCAGTTTTGTAGTCAATATTT
The DNA here is from genome assembly GCA_049644465.1 of Limnothrix sp. Classification (GTDB taxonomy): domain Bacteria; phylum Cyanobacteriota; class Cyanobacteriia; order Cyanobacteriales; family MRBY01; genus MRBY01. The sequence continues at coordinate 8,683 of JBARRZ010000249.1, read as the reverse complement.
GCGAGTTTTGCCGCTGTTTCAATAATCGGGAAAATGAGATCCGTTTCGTAATTATTAGGAACCCGCTGGAGGATTTGCGCCATCCGTTCCAAGCCCATGCCTGTATCAATATTTTTGTTAGCGAGGGGCGTTAAATTGCCTTCCGCATCCCGGTTGTACTGCATGAAAACGAGATTGTAATACTCGATAAAACGCGTGTCGTCTTCGAGGTCAATATTCTCGTTGCCTAGCTCTGGTTTGAAGTCGTAGTAAAGTTCTGAGCAGGGGCCACAGGGGCCAGTGGGGCCAGATTTCCAGAAGTTATCGGCTTCACCCATGCGAATAATTCGCGCTTCCGGCACACCTTCTTGGTCACGCCAAATCTCAAACGCTTCGTCATCTTCACGGAACACACTGACCACAATATTTTTCGGGTCAAGTTTGTAAACCTTAGTCGAGAGCTCCCATGCCCAGGCGATCGCCTGCTTTTTAAAATAATCACCAAAACTAAAATTACCCAGCATCTCGAAAAATGTATGGTGGCGGGCAGTGCGTCCCACATTTTCGATGTCATTAGTACGGATACATTTCTGGGAAGTCGTGGCGCGGGGGCTGGGGGCTGGCTCCTGTCCAAGGAAAATCGGCTTGAAGGGCAACATGCCGGCAATGGTTAACAGCACCGTCGGATCTTCCGGCACAAGGGAGGCGCTGGGCAGAATCGGGTGTTGCCGCTCATTGAAGAAGTTGAGGAATTTTGACCGGATTTCACTTCCGCTCAGGACAGGAGGCACGCTAGACATGGGTTTTACAGGAAAATTTTCGCTTTATAAACTTTACTGCATCTATTGTGACATTCCGCATACGACAGTGGCGGCGATCGCCTTTCGTTTCCAGCCTCCCGCAGACTAATTATTTCCACACTTGAAATGCAATTCGTTTTACTCTCTTACAAATTTGCTGTTTCAAAAGTGTTGCACTGGTTAATGTCGCCAGTTTTGAACCCCTGCTTGAACCAACGGACTCGTTGTGCAGAAGAGCCGTGAGTAAAGGAATCCGGTGTAATATGACCGCGCGTTTGTTTTTGAAGCCGATCATCACCAATTGCACTAGCAGCATTTAAGGCTTCTTCAATATCACCCTGTTCCAAAATGTCGCGAGTGCGATCAGCATTGTGCGCCCAGACACCTGCAAAACAATCAGCTTGTAGTTCTAGCCTTACGGATAATTGATTTGCCTCCACTTGACTCATCTGCTGTTGCGCTTGGCGAACTTGGCTTAAAATGCTCAAGGTATTTTGGACATGATGGCCCACTTCATGACCAATTACATAGGCTTGTGCAAAATCGCCAGGAGCTTGGTGGCGAGTCCTCAAATCTTCGTAGAAGCTTAAGTCGATGTAGACCTTTTGATCAATGGGACAATAGAAAGGCCCCATCGCTGCTTGTGCAAAACCACAGGCGGAATCTATTTGACCAGAGAATAATACTAGATTCGGCTCAGGATAATCCGCCTGAAATTCTTCCCGAAACAGGGCATTCCAAGTATCTTCTGTATCAGCTAACACCACAGAAACAAAATCAGCTAGTTCTTCTTCTGCCGGCGATCGCGGTACCGTTTGCGTCGAAGTTGGGGGAGCAGGATTGGTTGGGACTTGTTGCAGTAAGACAGAGGGATCTCCCCCTAACAACATCACAATGACAGCAAGAACTAAGATACCAACACCACCACCACCCACAGCCACACCTCGAGATACACTCTGTCCTCGGCGATCTTCTACATTGCTACTGCGTCGCCCTTGCTGCCACTTCATACATGTACCTGTCTAAGTTGAATTTTCAAATTAACCGTCAGAAAATGATTAATTTTGTCACTTGCTAATAACATATAAATCTAATATTTAGAGTAGTGCGTTCAGATAAGTCGATGGCTAAAATCTATCCTTTGAGAGGGATTTCTAAGTGCAGAGCGATTCAAAAGTATGTCGAAATAAGCAGATACCTTTATACCTAAATCATCAGTTGAAGAAAAGACTGAAGCGCTGAGCTGAATATTGTGACATTCCGCATACTGCTGTGGCGGCGAGACTAAAGATCTTCAATTTTCCGAGGAAATCTTTGGTCAAAAGAATAAGTCAGAGCTTAAGGCGATCGCTAAACTGTTAATACAGGTCTTTTTGAAATTATTGAAACCTTAATTAATTAGTGCGATTGACGGTTACGCAAGAAGACTAAAGTAATCAGTGACGACGACGGCAACTAAGTCTTAATTCTATAATCAACTTTTATGGTTTTGGATTTTTATGTTCTTGAGCTGTTGCCCAAAGAGCTATAAAGTATCAATTCTAGCTTGCTGAAATAATAATACGCTTTCTGCTTTTTTCGTTTTACTAATGCGCTTATTTTTTTTCGTGAAGAGAGACTTGAGTTAAAATCAAGTCTAAATGATGCTTTTTATAGCTAGGAAAATCTGTCATCAATTGCTCCAAATCTGTGTGATAACAAACAACTTCGCCTTGTTGCACTATGACCTGAAAATTATATCCTAATTCAAGAAAAACTTTTAAGAAGTCTCTTGGATTGATTTGACCTAATTGAATTAAATTAGAAGGAGCAAATTCTAGAAAAATAATTGGTTTGTTTCTTGTTAACAATCCCATCATTCCTTGAATTGCAAAAGGTTCATGACCTTCAATATCAATTTTAACTATGTCAATATCTAGATTAGGTAAGAAAGAATCTAGGCTAACTGCCTGTATTTCCTGAAAATAAGGATTTTCTCCATGAATATGATCAACTAAATCTTGCTTGCTATTAGCTGTGAATCGAGCACCAAAATTACCATTATTTCCTAAGTTGGAAATAATAATGGTTTTTGTTTCGTCGCTCACTGCCAATGGATAAGAACAAACAGAATTTTGAAATTGATTATAAACAACACTAGTTTGAAACAAGTGAAAGTTTTTTTGGTCTGGTTCAAAACTGTAGATCTTTGCGTTAGAACATTGACTTGCAACCAACAAACTGTAATACCCAAGATTTGCCCCAATATCTAAAAACTTTATATCATCCTTGAGATATTTAACCAAAACCTCTGTGACATCTTGCTCATATTTTCCTTTTACCAAAATAGGTCTACTAATGGCAGAATCTTCTAAACTTAAGATCATTGAAAATTGATAATTATTTAAATAACAAATTATCTGTTTTGAATTGCTTAAATAACGGAAAATGAAATCGGGGGTCTTTCGGTATACAAAAGACTTTAACTGATTCAAAAAATGCATGATTATCTTAACTTCGTTTTTAGATTAGCAGAGATTTCAAATATCAGAGAAGTAGTAAAATAAAACTCTGTGAGTCAGGTACTTCGAAACGTCGCAAAGCTTTTCTTGACAAGCTCCAAAGAGTGTTAATGAGGTGTAACTCACTTTTTCCGTATTAAGTATTCATATTTGCAGATCTTTAACAAAACTCGCTATTTGTAAGCGGTACAATTTTATTGCAACTATACTCTAGAATATGGCTATTTCTTTAAATCAGGTATAAGAATCAGAAATATTTCTCAGCACTTGCCAAAAAAATTCTGATGTAGCTTGATTCACTGAAGATGGAAACCTTAGATATTTTATGTTGATAATTTTTTAGTTTAGTAAAGACAGCATCACCGCCACTTGTAAACATTGTATATTTTAATTAAGATTTGCCATTAATATGCCAAAATTTGGAGCAAATTAGACTGGGCCGATAACATTTTTTGTACGTTAGTGAACTGATTGGACATCGCCCTGTTTCTGCTCCAGAGCTAGCATATTACTCTCAAAAAATGGCTAATCTTAATGGTCTACGATAGATTCGGCGATCGCCCGTTTTTTAGAAAAAAGCAACAAAAACAAAATTTTCAGCATTTTTTTCACATCCAGCAGATTAAAACAAATGGGGCTTTTCCCAGAGAATTCTGCGTAACAGACTTACTATTTGTGTAACAAAATTTTTTCTGCACAATTTCTGGTGCTCACTCCGGAATCAGGCGATCGCCGACCGTAAACAATAAAAAATAGCCTTTTCACAAGATCATCAGTTTCATGTTCAAGCGAACCCCCCTCTACAATCCCCAAGAATTTGCCGAAAGAGGAGCACGGCTTTATGAATCTCGCGTTCGACCGAAGATGGAGGCGGAAGATTACGGTAGATTTGCCGCAATCGATTTGGAGACTGGCATTTTTGAAATTGCTGACGATATTCTCTCAGCGACAACTCAGTTATTTCACCACGAGCCAGAAGCCCAGCCTTGGGTCGTACGCATTGGTGAACAGGTGATTTGTCGCATTGGTGCACGGAGTTTAAAAGAGTCTACATGATGCATGGTTTAGTCAACATTAACGGTGATCCGGTACTCCGTTTGGTACTGGAAAATGATGCTCAGCAGACACATATTATTGATGCTGTGATTGATACGGGATATACCGGGTTTTTAAGCTTGCCAACTCGACTAATTGAAATCTTACATTTGCCTTGGATTGGGAATGGTCAGGTCACATTAGGAGACGGGCGGGCAGCAGTATTTGAGATGTATTCGGTACGGGTGATTTGGGATGGTCATTATCGCCAAGTACCTGTGAGTAAGGTTGATACGGAACCGCTCATCGGTTTAGGGTTATTGGCTGGCTATGCGTTGCAAATGGAAGTGACTCAGCATGGCATTGTGACGATTGATGCGCTGCGATAGAGCAGCAGCCACTTTTTAAGTTTAGACAAAGTTGATAATCTGTTGTGGAGATGACGCGGAGAATGGGAGAGCGGGTGATGGGGGGATGCTGGAAAAAAGGTTTTGGCTCATAACAAATTTCCGTTAACTTGGACTCGGTTTTGATTGACGGGCGATCGCCACCCCCTCGTTTCGTAATTTGTCGTGGCTAAAGCTGACTGATCGCTTTTTCTACCATTATTGACCAACCCTTGCAGCCAGTATCGGGCGCAACTTGCCAGCCATATTTTTCGATATAGGACATTAATTCTGGGTGACAGCCGTTTACACCGGGGATAACGATCGGAAAATCGACGGTTTCGAGCATCGATAAATCGTTGGGACTATCGCCTAAACCAATGGTTTTAATTACTGTGTTCGGGTGGGTATGTTGCCATGCTTGGGTCAGTAATTTAACGGCACGACCTTTGGCGGCTCCGGCTCCCAGCAAATGACAGAAACGATTGCCTTCGAGAATTTGTAAGTTTTGTTTTGCGGCGATCGCCGCCATTTTTTTAATCGCAATATCTGGCTTGACAAAAGGCTCACTAAATTGGCGATCGCAGGCTTGCTGAAGATCTTTTTTAGGCAAAGCCGTGAGGTCACCCAAGGCTTCTAGGCTCAAATCCCCAAAGCCCTGTAGCGGTGTCCGCAACTGCTCAGCCAGTTGCCGTAAACCTTGCCGTGCCTGCTCATAAGTAACCCCCAGAATTACCGTTTGTCGCTCATCCATTTCGGTCAGCGTCAGGGATTCCGCGTCGAGCAGCGGAGCAAAATCAAAGCGTGTTTCCTCTGCTGCCAGAAAAATACCGCTACCGTTTTCGACAATGAACGGATCCTGAAGCCCCAAAGCTGAGCGCAGTTCGAGCACTTCAGCCTTCGTTTTGCTGGTGGTGGGCATCACGGGGATGCCCAGATTTTGCAGTTTTTTGATAGTGGGAATCGCTGCGTCGTACCGATAGTCATTGTGATTGAGCAGCGTTCCGTCGAGATCAGTGAAGCACAGGAACATTGGTAATCCAAGCAATTTGATAGGGGGCCAATTTTATTTTCTCAGTGTTTTCGTCGATCACCACATTGCCCAACAAATCATTCCAATCGTCGGTACAAATCAAATTTAAGTTTGATACGGCAATGGATTTCGGGCGATCGCTGAGGTTATAGACACAAAAAATACTTTGGCGGCGATCGCGGCTTTGTCGCCAGATACCAAATACAGCCGGACTCTTAAAGTCGAGCGTGTACTGGGTTGCATTCGGATGAAACGCCGTTTGCTCCCGACGGATTTGGATCAAGCGTTTCAATTCATTAAAAACCCAATGCTGATTCGAGCTTGGATCAGCCAACTTTTCACACAACTCCGCATAATCCCATTGATGACGGTTAATACTGCGATTGTGACTCGTTGCCGCCACTTTTTCGTTGTCATTCGGCGTTGCTAACAGACTGTGAATATAAAAAGCCGGAACACCCTCTAGCGCAATCATGATCGCCTGCGAACAAACAAATCGCTGCTTTTGCCATTTATCCTCGCCGCGAATCGTGCCTTTGAGAGCATCAAACAAAGCAATATTCAATTCATAGGGTTTTTGAGAACCATCGCTCTGGGTTCGGTAGCTAACTTTTGCGCCAAAGTGCGCCATTGTCTCGACTAATTCCGTAAATTCTTCCCCTTCAACCAAGCCTTCCGCAGGCCGTAAACCAATGCCGTCATGGGACGCTGTGAAATTAAAATAAGCGCAGCCTTCTTGGGCTGGTGGCATACTTTTCATCCAAGTTTTGAGGTGCTTCGCTTCGCCGCGAATTAAGGCATTGAGCAATAGCGGCGGCAGGCTGAAATTGTAGATCATGTGAGCTTCGTTGCCGCGAGCAAAGTAGCTGAGATTTTCCAAATTCGGCACATTGGTTTCAGTAATAATGACCGTGCGCGGATAGGTAATTGTCAGCAATTCGCGAATGAACTGAATGACAAAATGCGTTTCTGGTAAATGAATGCAGGGGGTGTTGAGACGTTTCCAAAGAAATCCCACTGCATCGAGGCGAATAAAACGGATGCCATTACGGCAATATCCCAAGACAATATCGATGAATTCTAAGAGGACATCGGGGTTGGCAAAATTGACATCGACTTGGTCTGGGCTAAAGGTTGTCCAGACATATTTTGTGCCTGACTTGGTTTCTACTGGGCTGAGGAGCGGGCTACTGCGGGGCCGAATCACTTGGCGACAATCGGTCTTGGGGTCTAGTTCGATAAAGTAGTCGCAACCGGGTTTTTCACCGGCAATGTATTGTTGAAACCATGCGGATTTGCTGGAAATGTGGTTGATGACCAAATCGGCCATGACTTCGAATTTTTCGGTGATGGCGGTAATGTCCGACCAACTGCCGAGGCTGGGACTGACTTGGCGATAGTCGATTACGGCGAAACCGTCGTCGGAGCTATAGGGGAAAAAGGGCAGGATGTGAATGCAGCTAATTGTGTTGGTCAGTTGGTCTTGGGCAAATTGCTGGAGGACTTGTAGGGGAGAGATTTCGGTGTCGGCGGCGGGTAGTAGTGTGTCGCCGTAGGTAATCATGGCAATGGTCTGTTCATCCCACAATTCTTCTTCACTGGCTGTGGCGTCGAGGTGTGGGGCGATCGCCTGTTCGATTTTACTGAGGAGCGTTTTGGGGTCGTGGTCTGGATAAAGGAGCGGTAGAAAATAATTGAGGCGATCGCCAAGGCTGAGAGATTGTTTTGCCGTAGTCATAAGCTAAAGATAAAAAGTACAAAATTTACGCTGTCCAAAGATATTTAACACTGTGCAAGAATCTCAAAAAGAATTCAATTTGGCGATCGCCCAAAAAAAGGCTGTATACACAGCGACATTGTTATCACATTTCACAACCTAAGCTAGCCTTATACCGAAACGCGCCTTACTTCAGGAAACAAGAAATGGACTTTCGCCAAGAATTCATCACCACGATCCACGATTTCGATGCAGACCTGCATTACTTAGAAAATCGACTGATGAGCCTTCGTGAAACCAGCCCCATGGCACTGCTCATCCCCTCCCTATACGAAGAATTAGAACGACCCGCCCTCACCAGAATCAAACAACATCTCAAAGATTGCCCATACATTAATTACGTCAACGTCTGTCTCTTTGCCGAAACTACCCAGCAATACTGTCACGCCGTCGAATTTTTTGACGAATTACCCCAAGAAGTAAACGTCATTTGGACCAATGGCCTCAGAGTCAAAGAACTCATCAAAAAACTCTCCAATCAAAAACTAGACCTCTCCAACTACGCCGGGAAAGGCTGGGCCGTTTGGCTCGGTTTGGGTCTATCTTCCCTAAGAGCGCGGATCATTGCACTCCACGACGCAGACATCGTCACTTTCGACCGTTCTCTCGTTGCAAAATTGTTCTACCCTGTCGTCGAACCAGAATTTGGCATCGCTTACAACAAAGCCTATTACACTCGCCTTGGCCTTGAAACCCGCATGATGAATGGTCGGGCAGTCCGCCTATTTGTCGCCCCTTTACTCGCGACATTAGAAGACGTATTTGGACGTAACGCTTATCTACAATATTTACGGTCTTACCGTTATCCCCTAGCCGGAGAATTTGCCCTCACATCAGAATTGGCTGTAAATTTACGCATTCCCTGTGATTGGGGTTTAGAAGTCGGTTTGTTGGCAGAGGTCTATCGCAACGCCGCACCAAAGCGAATTTCTCAAGTTGATTTAGGCTTCTTTGATCACAAGCATAAAGAGGTGGGCGACAATCCGAAGGAAGGGTTACAAAAAATGTGTACGGAGATTTTGGCTTCTATTTTGCGGACGTTGACGGAGACTGAATCAATTGTTTTTTCGGAAGGTCATCAGATGGCGTTGCAGGTGAAGTTTCGGCGGGTGGCTCAGGATCTCATTCGTCAATATTTTGTTGATGCAACTTGTAATGGTATTCCCTATGAT
>JBARRZ010000248.1:0-6843 GCA_049644465.1 Limnothrix sp. | reverse complement strand
GGAAAAACTATATTTCGTGATGGCTTCGGTGATGTCGGTGGTTATTACATTCTGACTGACCGCGAAATCTCTGAGCACAATGATGACGGTGAAGTTGTCGGTACGAAAAAATTCACTTTTTCGAATATTCAGTTTTAATTAAATTACGAATTTAGAAACAAAACTAGAAGGCGATCGCCATCCTCCTTAGTCAGATTGGGGGCGATCGCCTTTTTATTTAATCAGCTGATCTGATTTATCGCATTTATCGCAAAATCACGAGCTAGCGTCTACCTTTACTCATCAGCAGGCATGATCACTTCATCAATGACGTGAATAACACCATTGCTCAACACAATATCCGCTGCAACGACATTAGCGTCATTAACCTGAACACCATCATCAAGAGACACCATAATGTTGCCACCTTGGACAGTCGGCACAGCGCCCGCTCTCAAATCCATCGAAGTGACGCTGCCACTGACGACATGGTAAGTCAAGATTTTTTGTAATAAAGCCTTATTCTCTGGCATCAATAACATTTCAACTGTACCTTCAGGCAATGCCGCAAACGCTGCATTCGTCGGTGCGAAAACCGTAAAAGGGCCTTTGCCAGATAAAGTCTCAACCAAATCTCCAGCAGTCACCGCCGCAACCAAAGTGCTGAAAGTATCATTGCCCGCAGCCAGCTCAACGATATTGAGAGGAATCGGTCTGATGCTTGTGCTTTGACTGGACACCATTGGTTTAGAAGTATCAGCAACCTCTGTCATCGAATTGCTAGAAGGCATAGGGGGCTTCTTCGCTTGGGCTTCTGGAGGCATGATGACTGCATCGATAACGTGAATCACACCATTACCAGCCATAATATCTGCTGTGACAACATTGGCATTATTAACTTTGACGCCGTTGCTAAGGGAAACCATTAGGTCACTACCCTCAACAGTTGGGACAGCACCAGCCATCAACTCACCAGAAGTGATGCTGCCACTAACGACGTGATAAGTCAGAATTTTTTGGAGTAAAGCCTTATTTTCTGGCAGCAATAACATTTCAACTGTGCCTTCTGGTAAAGCAGCAAAGGCGGCATCTGTCGGTGCAAAAACTGTAAAGGGGCCTTCTCCAGATAAGGTGTCAACGAGATCACCAGCAGTCAAAGCGGCGACTAAAGTCGAAAAGACGTCTTGTCCAGCAGCAATGTCTACAATGCTCGGCGCCATCATTACTGATTCTGGCATCATTTCTGAAGACTGAGCGACTTCTTTCATTGAGCCGTCAGCAGACATCTCTCCGGCCTGAGTAAGAGTTGGCAAACTTACTGAAGCGCACAAGGCAAGGCCGAAACCTACAGCCAAGGTTTTAACTGTCGAACGCATGAAATTCTCCTTAGGACAAATATCGTGTAAAGCTTTTTTGTTTTTCGTAAAGTTTCTTTACGTCTTGACCTTAGCAGTTGTCACTTTTTTTTGCATTCTCCTTGGGAAGTAATAATGGGCGATCGCCTTCAGTTTATTCACTAGCCAATCCGGTTGATTAAACGCACTGAGCCGTTTCAGTTTGCATACATTCAATCAGCTTTTTCTGCGTACGACCACTCCACCAAAAGGCCACAATACCGACTACAGCATTCGCGATAGTTGCAGCGGCAAAGACACCTGTGATGCCGAAGAAATTGCTACCGAGATACGCCAATGGAATGTACAGTGCAAACATCCTCAAGGCAGTCATTGTGATGGCTGGAATCGGTTTGCCGAGGGCATTAAAAGCAGAGCTGGCAACTTGGATGATGCCGCTCGCGCCGTAAGTAATTGGCACAATCCAGAGATAAGTCGAAGCCACGTCAATCACTTCGCTGTTGTCGTTAAATAGTTTGGCAAGCTGCGACCCGAAAATAGCAAGGGCGATCGCCATCAAAAATCCCCAGCCCAGACAAAAAATATAACTTTGTTTCAGAGCTTCAGCGACTCGTCCATATTGTTTGCCGCCCCAGTTTTGCCCGACAAAAGGCCCCATACTTGCCGACAGTGCCATCAAGGCAATCATCGCTAAAGACTCAACCCGCGACGCAATCCCGAAACCCGCCACAGCAATAGAGCCATAACTCGCCAGCAGACTGGTAATAATGCCGATAGAAATGGGAGTAATCATATTCGCCCCCGCAGCAGGCAGGCCAATATACAAAATATCGCGCCAACACCACAGCGTTTCCTCTAGGTCGGGGAACTTGGATGACAACATATCCTCTTTAAATTTGAGGACTAACAACGAAGCTGTCAGCGTAATCGCCCTTGAGATGACCGTTGCCCATGCAGCGCCGACTAAGCCCAAGGCTGGAAAGCCCGCCACCCCAAAAATTAGGAATGGATCGAGCACGATATTTAAGCCGGCCGCAAAAATCATAATCAGGCTCGGCGTAAGCGTATCCCCAGCCGCTCGGATCGCACTGTTGCCAATCATCGGAATGACGAGAAAAACGATGCCAAAATACCAGATTTGCATATATTGCTGGATGTAGGGCATCACTGTTTCGTCTGCACCCAACGCCGTAAATAGCGGATTAATCGTGAGCAATCCTAAGCTGGCTAAGAGCGCGACAGCAGCCACACCGAGGGTCAAACTATTGGTGGTAAAACGTTGGACTCGAGTGCGATCGCCTTCCCCAATTGCCCGCGCAATAATCGACGAAGCACCAATCCCCAAACCCATCGCCAGACTGCCCAGCGTCATCACCACCGGGAAGGTAAAACTCATCGCCGCCAGCTGATCTGTACCCAACTGACCCACGTAGTAAGTATCGGCCAAGTTAAACGCGACAATGGCGAGAATCCCCCAAACCATCGGCAAAGTGAGCTTGACCAGCCGTTGACTGATCGGGCCTTCGGTAAGCGGTTGTTTCATCGGGATTCTTGCTCAAAATAACTAACCTTACTAGTGTGCAGGAAAAGCGATGATAAATCTCAAGCTAAGAGACTGAAGTGTTTAGGGCGATCGCCTCCAAAATTAGTCCGAGAAGGATGGGAGAAGCGAGTTACAGTTCATCGCAAAAAATAGACAATTGCCATCGAGCGCAACCCATCAATTTAATGTTCATTGCTGATCGCCATTAGCAGAGGCAGCAGAACAACTAGGCGTCTCTGTCATCGGTAGGCAAACAGAAAAACAAGTTTGTCCCGGCTCTGACATCACCGTCACAATCCCTTCGTGGCGATTTTGAATAATGCGGCTCACTGCATCCAGCCCTAAACCCGAACCTTGCCCCATATCTTTCGTCGTGAAAAATGGCTCAAAAATGCGAGTCTGAATCTCTGGGTCAATGCCAGAACCCGAATCAGTAATTTCTACCCGCACATAATTCCCGTCCCGGCAGGTGGTAATCTCTAAGATTCCTTTTTCGCCCATCGCGGCGATCGCATTATCAATCAAATTTGTCCAAACCTGATTCAGCTCACTGCCATACGCGCAGATTTTTGGCAAAGAACAATCATACTGACGTACCACCCGCACCCCATGCTTCAGCTTGAACGAAAAAAGCTTGAGCGTATCCTCTAAGCCACTGTGTATGTCAATTAACTGCTGCGCGCCCCGATCCATATGCGAGTAGGATTTCATCGACGTCACCAGATCCGAAATCCGTTCCGCACCGCGCAGACCATTTTTGATCATTGACATCACATCAAAAGACATCGCCAACCATTGCACACCTTGGTCACGCAGTTCATTCTGATGATTACGCCACGGCTCCGTTAAACGATCTAGCGCCGCTGTCTCAATCCCCGCTGAAGCCAATGGTTCAGTTAGTTTCCACGCTTCCTCGACTCCGTAATCCTCCAGCCAGTCTAATAATTCATCCTCGCGATCGCTGAGCGTCATTGCATCTATTGTTTGATTCAGGATGACGTTATAGCCCTGATCACGAGTTGATTGCCAATCTTTTGTATGCTCTAGATCCGGGTTCTGCTGACCATAGGTAAAGTTCATGTGCTCTAGTTGACGGATACTCGGCACAACATCCCGCAAAGCTCGCACCAAAGCGGCGGCTGGATTGTTTAACTCGTGGGCCAACCCTGCCGAAAGTGTACCCAACGCTGCCATTTTTTCACGACTACGCAAAAAAGATTCTAAACCGCGCGTTCGGGTTTGCATGGTTCGGAAAATGCTCCGCTCAAAATCCCGACAACCATGGAGTAGCGTCAAAAAATCTTCGCAAGTAATTTGATATAAATTACATTCCGTAGCGGCTCGCATGGATACGGGATGAGGCTGTTCAGTCAGGGCAGAAATCTCTCCAAAGAAGGCAGGTGCTTCCTGTTGACCAATGGGCATTTCGACGCCTTCACTCGACCGGGTAATGCTCATTTTGCCGCAGACAAGGATAAAAAAACCGTTGGGTTCATCGCCTTCTTCTAGCAAAAATTCATCGGCGGCTAACTGGATTTCTTTGGCGCGATCGCAGGCCCATTCGAGTTTTTCGGTGGGTAGTGCCTGAAAGGCTTCTAAGGCTAAGAGGCTTTCGATACAGAGCATAGGTTTTCCTCTATTTTCCTATAAATGACTGAGATAGCGGTGAACAAATTGGACGCAAATACTACCTTCGCCAACGCCGGAGGCTACGCGCTTAACGGAACCATGGCGCACATCACCGACCGCAAATACACCGGGAATGTTGGTTTCAAGCAAGAAGGGATCGCGCACCAAGCTCCAGCAGTGTTTTTTATCTTTCGTGGTGCTAGTGGCAGCTGTTTGCAGGTCTGGGCCGGTATGGATAAAGCCGCGCTTGTCTCGACCAACTAGCTCGTGCAGCCATTCGGTTTTTGGTACTGCACCGATAAAAATAAATAGGGATTTGGCGGGTTCTGTGATCACTGTGTCTGTTGCGGTATTTTCAATCACCAGAGATTCTAAGCGGCGATCGCCTTTCGCCTCGATGATGCTGCTGTGGGTGCGCACTTCAATATTTTCTGTTTCATTGATTTGATCAATCAGGTATTGGGACATACTTTTTGTCAGGGATTCGCCTCGCACGAGCATCGTTACTTTGCTGGCAAATCGGGAAAAATACATGGCGGCTTGTCCGGCAGAGTTGGCGCCGCCGACAATGTAGACGTCTTCGTCTTGGCAGGCGATCGCCTCAGTTTGAGCTGCACCATAATAAATACCTGCGCCAGTAAAGTCATCAATGCCGGGCACAGACAAGCGCCGCCAAGCAACACCCATGGCCAGAATCACTGCGTGGCCCGATAATTCTGCGCCACTTTTTAAGGTGACAATACGGTAATCATTTTCGACGCGAATATCTTTGACTTCTTGGGGGGTGAGAATTTCGACGCCAAACCGTTTCGCTTGGGTCACCGCCCGCCGCGCCAAATCGCTGCCACTTAAACCGACTGGGAAGCCAAGATAGTTTTCGATGCGAGAGCTTGTGCCAGCTTGACCGCCGGGGGCTTCTTTTTCGATCATCACGGTATGTAAGCCTTCGGATGCGCCGTACACTGCTGCGGCCAAACCACCGGGGCCACCGCCGACAATAATCAGATCATAACAAGGTTTTTCGGCTTCGGTTTGGAGGCCTACTTTTTCGGCGATCGCCAAATTACTCGGTTTTTTCTGGGATTCGCCATCGGGGAAAATGACGAGCGGTAAACAAGGCCCCTCAATTTTTGTGTAATCAATTAATTCTTGCGCCTCCGCATCCCGTTCAACATCGAGCCAGCGGTAGGGCACTTGGTTGCGCGCCAAAAAATCTTTGATGCGATGGGAATCTGCCGACCAGCGATCGCCGATCACGCGTATGCCTTGAAATTCTGGCTGGAAACTGGCAAACCAATCGTCAACGAGATCATCTAAAACTGGGTATAGCTTCTCTTCTGGCGGATCCCAAGGTTTGAGCAGATAATAATCGAGCCGCGCCACATTGATCGCCCGAATCGCTGCTTCGGTGTCCGCATAGGCTGTGAGCAAAACCCGTTTAGCTTTTGGGAAAATGGGTGTGACTTCCTCCAAAAATCCGACCCCGGACATCTGCGGCATCCGCTGATCTACTAGAAATAAAGCGACAGAATCGTTACGCAGTTTCAGCTTTTCGACAATTTCTAATGCTGTCTGTCCAGAATCGGCGCGGATAATTCGAAATCGCTCTGCATATTGTTTGCGCAAATCTCGGGCGATCGCCTGCAATACTTCTGGATCATCATCAACCGTGAGAATTATGGGCTTATTCATAGGAGAAATGTGCTGTGCAATACGAGATAGAGCGAATATATTGTGGCGCTACTGGCATCGTATCTCAATCATTCCTCTGCGAACATGAAATTTAGTAGTGAAAACCGGGGGCGATCGCCATCTTCTTCATTCATCACCCGAATGTGTGGAGAAGGCAAAAAAATAATGAAATTGTCGAAAAATAATCTCTCTGCCGAATCTCAAATCTGCAAGACAACAAGATTTTAGATGGGTCGGATCTGTGGAGACGGCAATAAAATCTGAAATTGGCGACAAATAATCTATCCGTCGTAACGCATCTTTTTGGGGCGAAAAACATTCAATCGATGGGTTACGCTCGATGGAAATTGTTTGTTTTTGGCGATGAATTGTAACTCGCTGCTCCCATCCTACTCGGACATTTTCTGGCGGACATTTGCTATCGATTTCATCACACTTTTCGTATGGGGATGATTTACACCAAGGACTTCTAAACAAATATCTAAAGCTTGCTCGAAAAGTGGCATCGCTTCAGCATATTTCTCTTGGTTGTAATACAATCCGGCGATGTTGTTCAGACTCTGTGCTACATCGGGATGGCGATCGCCTAACAATTCTTTCCTCATTTGCAGGGCATCGATGTAGAGGGGTTCCGCTGCTTCATAT
>JBARRZ010000247.1:0-23131 GCA_049644465.1 Limnothrix sp. | reverse complement strand
CCCTTTAACCGGTTTTTACGAGAAGATGTCAAAGTCGAAATACAACGGCGTTGATCCTCAGGTTGTGTTGGGCAAATATGGCGCAGATACAGCGCGAATGTTCATTCTTTTTAAAGCTCCCCCCGAAAAAGATTTGGAGTGGGATGATGCGGATGTGGAAGGTCAATTCCGTTTCTTAAATCGGATCTGGAATTTGGTTTCTGGCTGTGATTTGTCAATAGTTGAAAAGTCTTCTGGCAATTTGTCCAAAGAGGAAAAAGATCTCCGCCGGGCAATTCACACTGCGATTAAAGAAATTCAAGAAGATCTAGAGGGGGATTATCAATTTAATACGGCGATCGCCGAACTGATGAAACTGAGTAATGCGCTCAAGGATGCAAAATGTATAACCTCGCCTGTGTATATTGGCGGCATTGAAATTCTACTGCTGTTATTAGCGCCCTTTGCACCGCACCTTGCCGATGAACTTTGGCAAACCCTCGGTCATACCAAGTCGATTCATACTGTTGCTTTTCCGAAATTGGATGAGTCAGCTCTAAAGGTTGACGAGATTACTTTGGTGATTCAAATCATGGGTAAAACGCGCGGGACAATCGAAGTTCCGGCAGGGGCATCGAAGGCTGATTTGGAGAAATTTGCCCGAGAATCTGAGGCTGCGCAACGCTACATTGAAGGCAAAGAAATTCGCAAAGTCATTGTTGTGCCAAACAAATTGGTTAATTTCGTAATTGCTAAATAGACAACAAAATATAAATAAATGCTGCTGGAAAAGTTTGAGATTAATAAAATCAAGCTTTTCTTTTTTGTTTCATTAAGCGTTATTCTCGGCTCTTTTTGCAACAACACTCTAGGGATAGATGTGTTTTGCAAGAAACTATTCTTTAATAAATAAAATAAGATCACAAGTAGTTCATTCTTAAAAATAGATGAAGCTTATTTGATGTAGATCTTTAATATTGTTGTTAATAAAAAAGTGCAAAATCCATGGAATCTTTTCAACCTCTACAGCTTGCGCTTGGCCAGTTGAGAGAGATGTTTGTTGGTGTCGTCAAACTGTTGCCAAACTTGTTTGCTGCATTTCTTGTCTTTGTCATTTTTTGGTTTCTTGCTAAGTTTAGCCGGCGACTGATCAAGAACTTTAGTAAGAAGAGGAAATCACGTAATTTAGGCTTGATTCTGGCTCGATTGTCTCAAGGCATTATTATTTTGATTGGTGTCTTTATTGCTCTAGCGATTGTTGTACCGTCTTTTAAGCCGGGCGACTTAGTTGAGTTATTAGGGGTTGGTGGTGTTGCCATTGGTTTTGCTTTTCGAGATATTCTTCAAAACTTTTTGGCCGGTATCTTGATTTTGGTGACTGAACCGTTCACAATTGATGACCAAATTATTTTTAAAGGTTTTGAAGGAACAGTTGAAAATATTCAGACGCGTGCCACAATTATTCGCACCTATGATGGTCGTCGAATTGTGATTCCGAATGCGGAATTATTTACGAACTCGGTAACTGTAAATACGGCTTTTGAAAAACGTCGTTTGCAATATGATATTGGCATTGGTTACGGTGATGATATTGCTGCAGCGAAAGAAATTATCCTTGATGTTTTGCATGAAAATGAGGAGATTTTGCAAGATCCAGCACCGGAAGCTTTGGTTGTAGATTTGGCGGGAAGTACGATTAATATTCGGGCGCGCTGGTGGATTGATCCGCCTCGTCGTGCAGATATGATGGATGCATTTGATCAGGTTTTGACGCAGATGAATAATCGTTTGGTGGCAGGAGGAATTGATTTGCCTTTCCCCACTCAGCAGATTTTATTTCATGACCAAACTGAGGAAACAGACGGCGATCGCCACCAGCAGCGAGAGGGGTGGCCCGTCGAAAAAGGGGACAATCCTCGGTCTAGAAGACAGGCGAAAATTGATGCTGAGTCTGCTTAGTTATTGATTGCTAATAGTCAAAACTCTAATTCGGTGTAGCCCTCCATCTGTTTCGGTACAAGGTCGCAGGTGAGGGCGATCGCCTCTTCATCGAAAGCCAGTAAGTCCAGATTTTGGGGATCGTCAATCAGATGATTTGCCGCGAGGTAACCGGCGATCGTCCAAGTCTGATTTTGCCGCGCTTCCCGACCGATTAAGCGTCCTTGTTTACCGTCGTAATATTCTGGCCAATCATCCATAGCAATTGTTTTTTCGGCGATCGCCACAGCCTTTTTCGCCAGTTCCGGCTTACCAACTTTTTGTGCCGCCGCCGCCAGTAGCCAGAGCAACATCGGCCAACTGCCCGCATTGTGGTACGACCAAGGCAAATTTTTCCGATCCCAGCCCGTTGTTGTTTGCCAATCCCGTCCTTCAATCGCCGGAAAACAAATTTTCATCGGCATCAATGCCACCAGATCATCCCAACGCTGTTCAATGAGCGACATAATATCTTGAGACTGTTGTTCACTCGCTAAAGACGTGATAATTGCCAGCAAATTTCCTTGGGAGAAAAAATTAAAATCAATGCGAGCTGAACCTAAATTTCCGACAAAATAGCCACCTTCCGCAGGCAACCATTCCGTCAACCACGCCGGAATAGATTCGGGATAAACATTTAGCCAATTATCGACATTTGAGCCAAATTCTTCGACCTGATAGCGATAAATTTTTTGCAGACGATCAATGTTGAGCCAGTAGTAGGTGCGCAGGTGATAAACCAACTGACTGCTGCGTTCCGTTGCCGCCGCGATAAACGTCTTATTTTCTTGATCGTCGATCAGCAGTTCCCGCGATGCCCGAAGAGCAGCGTAAAATAGCACCTGAATTTCGAGCGGATAGCCGTAAACACCCATGCGTCGGTCAATCATAAACGAGCCGTCGGGGACAAGGAGCGTCGGGAATAGGTCAAATCTGGTACGCAGACATAGCTCTAAAATTTGGCGGATACCCTGCTGAAATTTGGGATCGTGGGCAAGGGTCGCATCGCCTGTTTTCCGCACATAGGCTCGTAATAAAATTAGCCACCACAAACAAGAATCTACTGGTGTAACGCGGGCGATCGCCTGTTCTCCGAAGTCGGGAATAATTAATTCTTGGTCACCCCTTTTTTCAATCTTAAAACTCGCAGGCATCAAGCCAGTACCCGGTTTAAAGCAATCTAATTGCCGTTCATGATTTTGTAGCGTTAAAGTAAGTTTAAGAAAATTACGGACAATATCCGTTTTGCCCTGCATCAGAAAAACAAATGCCGATACCGCAAAATCTCGCGTAAAACATTGATCATAATTCAAATTTGGCGCGCTGTTATCTGTTGCGGCGATCGTCCCTACTGGATGCCCCTTATAAAAAATCACCGATGATTCATGGGCCTTTTGAGCAAGATCCATCGCAGAAAGAGCGGTTTTCATAAAAAAGCACAGTGAAAGGTTATCGCAATGCCCAAATTATAGGCAGTGTATTTGGTTCAGCAGATTACGAATCATTGAGCCACCTTCCAAAACTATGCCTTCTTTACGGATTCAGGGTTACACCAGAAGTATCTTCAAAATAGCCATTTCAGTTTGCTTACAATGCTGTTAGCTCGCAGACCGTCATAGTATTCTAGTAATGCTGTAGAGGCTAATTTTACAAATTTTGATTCCAAAATAATCTCAAAAACGAAAAGCTAGTCCATTAATGCTGTTATAAAGTCGTATGTCTCAATCCTCTGGCCCCTATCAAGACTTTAATATTCTCGAACAAACAGCGTATCAATTATCTGCTTGTACAGATCAGTTGTTCCAACAGCTCAAACAGCAACAGACTCTGACTGGTGTCATCGATAAAATCCGTTCATCAAACGATCTCGAAACGATCTTTGAAACAACCGCCACAGAAGTTCGTCAGCTCCTCAATGCAGATCGGGTTGGTGTCTTTCGTTTTTTCCCGGAGAGCGGTTGGAATGAAGGTGAATTTGTCGCCGAAAATTTGGCAGAAGGGATTGCTTCTGTTCTGGGGGAAAAGGTTCATGATTATTGCTTTGGCCCGCAATTTGCGCCGTACTATGTTCAAGGTCGAGTGCAGGTTGTCGCTGATATTTATGATGCTGGCTTGAGTGATTGTCATGTAGAAATCCTTGAACAGTTTCAGGTGCGTGCAAATTTGATTGTGCCTGTGCTTAAGGATGATGAGCTTTGGGGTTTGTTGTGTATTCATCAGTGCAATCACCCGCGCCATTGGCAGCTATCAGAGGTTGAATTTATTCGCAAGATTGCTGGTTATTTTGCGATCGCCCTCCAGCAAGCAGAACACTTAGCGCAGATTACCGACCAAGCCAGTCAGCTCGCCCGTTCTAAAGCCCAAGCAAAAGCCTTTAAACGACAAAAAGCCCTTGTCAAAATCACGAACCGTATTCGTCATTCCCTAGACTGGACAGTTGTTTGTCAAACAGCCACCGAAGAAGCACTGAGCATTCTTGAAACCGACCGCGTCGCGATTTATCAATTTAACGAAGATTGGAGTGGTGAATTTGTCTTTGAATCTTTCGTAGACGGTTGGCAACCCTTAGTCGGTGCATTGCCCAGGATTGAAGATACCCATCTGATGGAAACCCAAGGCGGACGGTATCAAAAAGATGAATCCTTTGCCGTTGATGATATTTACGCAGCCGGACATCATGCGTGCCACATCGAATTATTAGAACAATTTCAAGCTAAAGCCTATGCGATCGCCCCCATTTTTGAAGAAAATCAATTGTGGGGATTGATTGCCGCGTACCAAAACTCAGCCCCCCGCAATTGGCGAACCGATGAGATCGAACTCCTGACCCATATCGGCGAGCAAATTGGCATTACGCTACAACAATCTCTCAAACAAGAACGCGCTATTAATCGTCAAAAATCGTTAGTGAAAATTGTTAGTAAGATTCGTCGCTCCTTTAAATTTGCTGATATTTGTCAGACAGCTGTCGATGAAATTCGCCATATTCTTGAAGCCGATCGCGTCGCCATTTATCGATTTAATGAAGATTGGAGCGGTAACTTTTCGTTTGAATCCGTCGCAGACGGCTGGAAACCCCTCACCAGCATTTTTCCCGGGATCAAAGACACGCACTTAATGGATACCAAAGGTGGTCGTTACAAAAATAATGAAACCTTTGCTGTGAATGATATCTACAGCGTTGGTCACAAATATTGTCACGTTCAGCTTTTAGAACAGCTTCAAGCTAAAGCCTATGCGATCGCCCCCATTTTCGAAGACGACAAACTCTGGGGATTACTCGCCGCTTACCAAAACGCAGAAACCCGACAATGGCAAGCTGACGAAGTCGATCTCCTAGCTCAAATCGGTGAACAACTCGGTATCGCTCTCCAACAATCAGAATACGTCCGCCGCATCACCACCAAATCTAGCGAACTTAAGAAGACACTCAAAAATCTCCAAAGCTCCCAAGTACAGCTCATCCAAAACGAAAAAATGGCGAGCCTCGGCCAACTCGTCGCAGGCATCGCCCACGAAATCAATAATCCGATTAACTTTATCTACGGCAACCTTAGTCACCTCAAGGAATACGCCCAAGATCTCATCGGTTTTCTCACCACCTACCAAACCGTTTATCCCGACCCTGATCCTCGCATTGTTGAAGCCGCCCAAGAATTTGATATTGATTTTCTCCAAGCCGATTTCCCAAAAATTATCGATTCGATGGATCTCGGCACAACGCGCATTAGAGAAATTGTCCTTTCGCTACGCAATTTTTCGCGGATGGATGAAGCTGAATTTAAGGCCGTTGATCTCCATGAGGGCATCGAGAGTACTATTTTAATTTTAAAATATCGTCTCAAAGATAAAGCCGATCAACTCGATATTAAAATTATTCGCGACTATGGCAATTTACCGCTTGTTGAATGTTATCCGAGCCAACTAAATCAAGTTTTTATGAATATTTTGGCTAACGCGATTGATGCTTTGGTTGAAAAACATGCGAACTCAAATCTGTCATCAACTGAGAACCAAATCACTGTCAAAACGGCAACAATAAATACTGATTGGGTTCAAATTACGATTATTGACAACGGTATCGGCATTTCTGAAGACATTCGTCAGCATATTTTCGATCCTTTTTTCACCACAAAAGAAGTGGGCCAAGGGACGGGCATGGGCTTACCGATTAGCTATCAAATTGTCACAGAAAAGCATGGCGGCAAGTTGGAATGTCGGTCGAGTTCTACTGGGGAGACTGAGTTCATTGTGCAAATTCCGATTCGTCAAAATTCGGTGGGGTGAGTCCTAAAAACTGATCGGCGATCGCCTCTCAAAAAAAGTTTATCCTTGTCTTTTTAGTTAATCAAGAAGCCCGTTACGGAATGGGCACAAATTCGTAGTCTAAGCCTGACCAATTGTCTTCGACTACCCTTACAAGCTGAATCGGATGGTGGCGATCGCCACAAAACTTTCTTGCTGACTAACAACCGAATTATTTAAATAAATGAGCGTTTCTGGATCTTTCTGCTCTTCCTTAAAAGACTCTAAAAATAATTGCTCAGCTTCGGCAAATTCACCCGCCCGATAAACGACAATGCCGGCTTCTTTTAACGGTTGCCCACCTAAAAATAGTGATGCGCCACCTCCGCTAATCTGGAGTGCTGTTGCTTGACCATAGAGAATTGTCTCGGTCTCAAACGAGGCTGTGCTTGGTTTTGTCTGCTGGTATAGCCACCAGTTCCCCAAAGTATTAACATCGGCCAGCAATGCTACAAGTGCCAACCACAACTTTGGTTTGTTGATATTGGCCTGTCGATAGTCTTCGATCATGACTTGTTGGCTGTTGCCGCTGCTCTATTTCACAAAATCGCTGTTCTAAATTCTTTTTCTAAATTCTTTTTCTAAAAAAATATACGTACGGTGATCACGTTACAATTCATCGCCATTATAACTAAGTATTTCACGATGACTTTTTTCGGTATTTGATCTTAATTTGGCGATCGCCCCCACTTATTCCTCGCCAATATACCTATGAGTGAACCAAAAGAAGTCCTATACTGAAGAGAATATAAAATTCCAAGTCAAATCTGCGAGGTATTACCCTATCCGTGTTTGTCCTCTCCGGCTACGAATACTTCTTGGGCTTTCTACTAGTTAGTAGTCTTGTACCTGTCCTTGCCCTGACAGCCTCAAAACTGCTCCGTCCCAAAGGCGGCGGCCCCGAACGTAAAACCACATACGAATCCGGCATGGAGCCTATTGGCGGTGCTTGGATCCAATTTAATATTCGCTACTATATGTTTGCGCTAGTATTTGTGGTTTTCGACGTCGAAACAGTCTTTCTTTATCCGTGGGCCGTTGCGTTTAGCCAGCTCGGCTTACTCGCCTTCGTTGAAGCCCTCATCTTTATCGCAATCCTCGTTATCGCTCTCGTCTACGCTTGGAGAAAAGGAGCCCTAGAATGGTCATGAACACCACGTCCTTTGAAGAACAACAGACCGATAAACTGCTGAACCCCATGGGGCGATCGCAGGTTACCCAAGACCTTTCAGAAAACGTCATCCTCACCACCGTCGATGACCTCTACAACTGGGCACGCCTTTCCAGTCTGTGGCCACTTCTCTACGGCACAGCCTGTTGCTTCATCGAATTCGCCGCACTACTCGGTTCCCGCTTCGACTTTGATCGCTTTGGTCTCGTGCCCCGTTCCAGCCCCCGCCAAGCAGACCTGATCATTGTCGCTGGCACAGTCACCATGAAAATGGGGCCAGCCCTCGTGCGTCTCTACGAAGAAATGCCCGAACCGAAATACGTGATCGCCATGGGAGCCTGTACGATTACTGGCGGTATGTTCAGTAGCGACTCCACCACTGCAGTGCGCGGCGTAGACAAACTGATTCCCGTTGATTTATACATTCCTGGCTGCCCACCACGACCCGAAGCGATTATTGATGCGATCGTCAAATTGCGCAAGAAAGTTTCCAATGAAACCATTCAGGAACGAGCTGTCAAAACAGAACAAACTCACCGCTATTACAGTACCACCCACAACATGAAGGTCGTTGACCCCATTTTGACTGGGAAATATCTCGGTATGGATACTTGGGAGAATCCTCCCGCTGCCCTTACCGAAGCGATGGGTATGCCCGTTCCCCCAGCATTACTGACCTCTAAGCAGAAGGAGGAAGCATAAAATGGCTGAAGAAAATCAGACTCCTCAAGAAGAGACAGCGATTGTTGAAGCTGGTGCTGTCTCCCAAATACTCACAGAAAATGGCTTTGAGCATACTGCTTTAGAGCAAGACCATGCAGGCATTGAGATGATCCGAGTCGAAGCAGATCTACTGATCCCGCTTTGTACTGCGCTTTATGCGTTCGGGTTTAACTGTCTCCAGTGTCAAGGTGCTTATGATGTTGGCCCCGGTCAGGAGCTCGTTAGTTTTTATCACTTGATCAAATTGAGTGATGATGTGACGAAGCCGGAAGAAGTTCGGGTTAAGGTCTTTTTGTCACGCGAAAATCCGGTTATTCCTTCTGTGTATTGGATTTGGAAAGGCGCAGACTGGCAAGAGCGTGAGTGCTATGACATGTACGGCATTGTCTATGAAGGTCATCCGAATCTCAAGCGCATTTTGATGCCCGAGGACTGGATTGGCTGGCCGCTGCGTAAGGATTATGTGTCGCCAGATTTCTATGAGTTGCAGGATGCCTACTAGGTTGATTTGATAAGTCTCTAGTTTCGGTTTGAATTGGAATTTTACACTTGCGAACACTCTCGTTATGGGGGTGTTTTTTGTTTGGGTTTTTAGAAAAAATTTACTGAAAATGTTGTTTGAAAAATTCGGTCAGGAGTTTGACTTTGGTGGATAAGTGACGATTGACGGGATAGATAATGCTGACGGTGAGTTGGCGCAGACTGTATTCTGGCAGGACAATTTGCAGAGAACGATTGGTCAGATAAGGCTCGACGATAAACTGTGGTAACAACGTAATGCCGAGATGCTGGGCGGCGGCGATCGCCAAAGCTTCACCATTATTTGCGCAAAAAGTACCGTTGATAGGAATCTGCACTTTTTCTGTCCCGTTGCTCAGTTGCCATTGTTGACCCACGCTGGAATAACCATAGGGTAGGCAGTTGTGAGTGCGCAATTCGTCCGGGGTTTGCGGTGTGCCGTGCTGCTGGAGATATGCTGGAGAAGCGCAGAGTATTAGAGGGGCAGGGCAAAGGGTATGGGTGATCAGACTGGCTGACTCTGTTGGTTCGTTGATACGAATCAGCATGTCATAACCTTCGGCGATCGCCTCAACAAAACGATCTTCAAGGTTGAGCTGCACAGACAATTGAGGATATTTCCCCATAAACTCCGTCACCAGCGGCGCAATGTACATCTTGCCAAAAGTCATCGGCGCATTGATTCGTAATAATCCTTTCGGTTCCCCGTGAAGTTGCGACACAGACAGTTCAGCCTCCGCAATATCTGCCAAAATTTGTACACATTTTTCATAAAAAGCAATACCCGTGGGTGTCGGCGTCACTTTTCGCGTACTGCGATGTAACAGCTGAGCTTTAAGTTGATTTTCCAAGGCAATCACCATTTTGTTGACCGCCGATCGCCCCATATTCATTTTTCTCGCTGCGGCCGCAAAACTACCTTCTTCCACAACTCGCGTAAAAGCAGTCATGCTCTCTAATTTATCCATTACTATTCCTCACGAACGAAATTAAACCTTGTTTTTGTCGATGATAAAAGCTTGTTCGATTGTATCTTTTTGGGATTCAATCTGTATCAAAAATAATGCATTGTCTTTTTTGGGGAATCAATTTACAATAAATTCAAGTTGAAAAACTTTCAAGTGACACATCTCCGAGGAGGTTCTCATGATTCAACTCCGTCCTTCCGAAGCACGTGGTAGAGGTAAGTTTGACTGGCTAGACAGCTACTTTAGCTTTTCGTTTTCCCAGTACTACGATCCCCAGCACATGAACTTTTCAAGTTTGCGGGTGATTAATGAAGACTATATTGCCGCAGCGCAGGGTTTTTCCACCCATGGTCACCGTGATATGGAGATTGTCACCTATGTCCTAGAAGGAGAGCTAGAGCATAAAGACAATATTGGTAATGGCTCGATTATGCGACCCGGCGATGTGCAGCGTATGAGTGCGGGCAAGGGGATTTTGCATAGTGAATTTAATCCTTCGCCAGACCAGCCAGTGCATTTGCTGCAAATCTGGATTATTCCTAACCAAATGGGTATTGAACCGAGTTATGAGCAAACGTTCTTCTCACAGGAAGACAAGCAAAATCAGCTTAAATTAGTTGCTTCTCCTGACGGACATGATGGTTCTGTCGTTATTCACCAAGATGCGTCTATTTATGCTTCGATACTAGCTAAAGATGCGAGTGTTACTCACCTTTTTGAGGGCGATCGCCGTGCGTGGATTCAAGTGACAAAAGGCAGCCTCACACTCAATGGTGAAACACTCAAAGCTGGCGATGGCGCAGGTATCACTAACGAAAAAGCAATTACCCTTGTTGGTCAAGACAGCAATACCGAATTTCTTTTATTCGATCTACCTTAGCTTTTTTCATTAATCTGCCCCTAATAATTTTTGCTCATAGCTATCTTGTATTTGAGCAGAAATGCGGCAAAAATAAACTTTTAAAAAGAGCAGAAAACTCCTGATCAATTATTCGGTTTTCTGCTTTTTATTGTCCAGATTATCTTCAATTGTCAGACTCGGCTTTTCCACTTTCTCCTCAACAGTCATTTCGTCTTCAAACTGCGAAACGTTAAGAGGTTGGTGATCTGAAATATCAGCTTGACTATCCACCTGAGCGATAAGGTCTTGCACTTCCGAATCTTGCGAAAATATCGCTAAAGAATTCTCAATATCTGCCGCAAACTGATCATCCTCTAACATGAGATTTCTCAGCTCCTGCGTAAACTGACTAATGTTTTCTGCTGATGGATCTTCCTGCACTTCGGTCAGTGTTTCTATCGAACCCTGTTGCAAAAACTTTTCCTTGACTGCGCTGAACATATTGCCTGCTTTCTGGTACATTGCATCACCAATATGCTCGCCTCCTTTTTCAATCGCCTTAGAAAAAAGTACCGTGGCGATCGCCGAAGTCGTTGCCGCAATATGAGTCGGGTCAAGAGCCATAGATCCCAAACAGAAATTACATAATTTGCTTTAGGAATGATACATCCGCATCCCCAAAATGCACACTCAGCGCAATATGCAAATTTTCAAGAGACTTCACCAACCAAGGCACACCCTCTTTTGACTGCGCCTCATAGTGACTAAACAAAATCGAAAAGCGCCGCTCCAAATGCGGCTTCGCCTTACCACACATCAAAACCAGCTTCAGCAATAACGCTACCGTTGCCGTCGGGCCAAGATTCGTGATCATATCCACAAAAACATAATGTTCAGGCTGCTGAGGACTTTCCACCACCAAAAAATTCAACAACTGACTCGTCGTCCGCATCATCAACAGCTCATTCGGACGATGACCATCATACTTCGGCAAAATGCTCTGTAACTTACCATAAAGCTGTTGATTGAACTGCAAATTGCCGTACTTACTATCCACACTAGAAATTAGATAACCAAATAATTCTTCTTTAAATTCTTGATAAGACACCACCTCAGCACTACGCCGTAAGAAATGACGCGACAAATCATGATAACTGTGACCTCGCTCCGGCTTACCCACAAAACGCTTTAACGCATTGCCTAATTCCCGCTCAGTCAGCAATGTTGGATTATCAACTCCCTTCAGCATCTTTTTTGCTTGCTGCATCGATTGCGTACGTCGGGCCAATTGCGCCAAACGCACTTGATAAGTCACATACTTTGATAAATCCAGTTCAAAAGACCGTTGAATTCTCGATTGAACCTGCCGTACCGTTTGTTGGTGCTCAATATTGCTATCCTCACTGAGCAAACAATGTTCGTAGAGGTAAGGATAGCGTTGAATTAATTGCCCAATCAATATCGAACTATCATTCCACGTGAAGTTACGCCCACCCTGCTCGATCACCCGAGACAAACGCTTTAAAGTTAGATACTGTTCAGTTTCTAAAAAATCTATTACGAGCTGGCGCAATCGCCGAGAAAAACGCGACCCCGAAAAACTTGGCGGTGGTACGGCATTAAATAGCTCTACTAACTGCGGAATCGCTTTTTGCAGCTGAGGATGTATTTGCCAGCGGTTGACGATAATGTGGCAACAGCGATTGAGAACATATTTAAAATCTTGATCAATGCCCGGCGTATTTAATAATTCGTGGAGCGCATTTCTTAGCTTATCGTTGGTAGCATCACGACCTTCGATGAAGCAATGCTGAAACTGGGGTAAGAGTTCGTCTGGTGTTTGGGTCTGGACAGCGTAGATTAAATAGTCGTAGATTTCCTGCTCCGCACCTGTGGAGTGGCGTAAATAAGGAACTATCGGGAGGGCTTTTGTCACGCTGATTGTTGCTCAGTTCAATGTAAGGATGATCAGTGACGGACGAGGCTTTGTGATGGATGAGAGAAGAAATTTAAATTGACTGTCGGATCGACAATGACTAATTTGACTATATATACTTATCCGTGTTTCGTCATCTAATTTTAATCTTTGCTGCGAGTTGAGTTGTAGTTTTCCGAACACTTGCAGGGAAAGTTCTTCAGAAATGACGTGAAGGTGCACTATTTTGTTGCCTACTATTTCATGGTAAATGCTTGAATTGAAGACATTGTAAGGATTCGGTAAAGCTTCTCTTAAATAAGCAATGTCACTCATATTGTTTTTTTTATTGTAAAAATCGCGATTTTTGATCTTGGGAAAACGGGATGTGTGGTGGGGTGACTTTTTTTAAGCTTTTGGTTTCGCTTTTTTGGTTTTGTAAGAAAGGCTTGTTTATATGCGGTTTTGGCGAATAGATTCACCGTAGCGTTGTGGTGAAAATACTTTAAGATTGCCTATGCGGTTTGTATGTTTGGTGCTGAGGTTATGAGTTTTTTGCTGTGTTTGTCCCAGTTGACGGAGGTGTTGGGCGCAAATATTCGTCGCTATCCGGTTGAGGGTGTTACGGGAGAAGTTACGGGAGTTTCAACGGATACTCGTGAGATTAAGGCGGGTGATCTGTTTGTTGCGCTGGTGGGCGATCGCTTTGATGGTCATAACTATGTGGCGCAGGCGGAGCAAAATGGGGCGATCGCCGTGATTACTGACCGCTTAGTGGAAACTAATTTACCTCAGTGGATCGTGGCCGATACACTGCGAGCTTATCAAGATTTAGCCTACTGGTGGCGCAAACAGCTAGATATCCCAATTATTGCGGTGACTGGCTCGGTGGGCAAAACGAGCACCAAAGAATTGATTGCAGGTGTCTTGAGTCAGCGGGGTCATGTTCTCAAAACGGAGGCTAATTTTAATAATGAGATTGGTGTTCCAAAAACTTTATTGTGTTTGACGCGTGAGCATGATTTTGCGGTGATTGAGATGGCGATGCGGGGTCGAGGTGAAATTGCCCGTCTGGCGGCGATCGCCGTGCCAACGATTGGGATCATCACAAACGTGGGGACGGCGCACATTGGTCGCTTGGGTTCACGGGAGGCGATCGCCGAGGCAAAGTGCGAACTCCTAGAATTTATGCCCCATACCAGTGTGGCGATTCTTAATGGCGACGATGAATTGTTGATGAAAACAGCCGCAAAAGTTTGGTCTGGACATCAGCTCACCTACGGTTGGGAAAAAGCAGAACTACGCGGTAAGTACGTCATTCCGGATCGTGTGCGCATTGGTAACAGCGAATTTCCGGTAGCTTTAGCCGGCCAGCACAATGCGTTGAATTATTTGGCGGCACTGGGCGTGATGCAGGTGCTTAATCTCGGTTGGGGCAATCTGGAGAAAAAACTAGACTTGGCAATGCCCAAAGGACGAGCAAAGCAAATTCGGTTACCGAACAATATTGTCTTGCTCGACGAAACCTATAATGCGGGTCTTGAATCGATGCTGGCCGCGCTAGATCTGCTCAAAAGTATCAAAGGCGATCGCCACATTGCCGTGTTGGGCACGATGAAAGAATTGGGTAAATTCTCAGACGTTTTCCATCGGACAGTCGGTAAAAAAGTGAAATTGCTGAGTCTAGATCAATTGTTGGTACTCGTTGATGATCCTGAAGCAAAGGCGATCGTCACAACAGCCGAAGGCATACCGAGTATTTGTTTTGCCGATCACGAAAATTTAATCGCCCACCTACGGGAAACCATGCGCGCCGGAGACAGAATTTTATTTAAAGCCTCTAATTCTGTTGGTTTGAGCCGAGTTGTACAGGCGTTGCAGGATTAATTTTGACCTGAGTTTAGGAACGGACGCTGGGAGGGGGAGAGCGGGCGCTGGGGAGATATTACCTAAAAAAGGTTTTAGCTCACAACAAATCTCCGTGTCTCCGTATCCCCCTTTCGCCGCGTCTGCCTTTTGCCGTAAATGTCTGACCCAAACTCACATCAATTAGTGGGCAAGTTTTCTAAAGTCGAAGTGAGCACCTGAGTTCCTAATAGCACCACGAGAAATGCAAAGCTGGCCAAACTGACGAACATCACTTGTAAATTGAGCAGTTGGACTTTGCGGCGTAGCTCTCGTTGATGATAATGGCGAATTTGTTCAAAACTTAGCCCCAAACTGCCGGCTTCTTCGCCAGTCTGAATCATTTGCAAAATCATTAATGAAAAGTAAGGCTGCATTGCTTCGTAGAGAGATATACCTCGCCGAATTTTTGGTTCAACTTTTTTTAAAATATTGCTCAAGGCTGGGTCTGGAAAATCACGCTGCAGCCAAGCGATCGCCGCACCAATGGAAACGCCACAATCCAACGGTAATTGCAAATAGCCAAGATTAATCAGCGTTTGTAATTCGAACAACACTTTAAAAGGAGGGATAAATCTGAGGCGATCGCCCAAAGGTCGCCAATTGAGCGCGAGATAGGTCAACAACACTAAGCCAATCGCCACCCCGAAACTTACCAACCAAAATTGTGCTGAAGCCGCCACACCTCCGGTCAGCAAAAAAATGACCATGAGCCAAGACCAAAACATTCGTAACAAGCGCAGTACTAGTCCGCGTAATAAACGGCGTTGCTTGGCCATCTCCAGCATTGCTTCGGCTAATTCTGAACAAACTTCGGCGATCGCCCCACTCTCTGCCGCCATAATTAATAAGGCGATCGCCCAAGGCGCAAACTCAGCTTGAATTGGCTTGAGAGCAGCCCTTAAACTTTGCCCACGCTCCAAATTCAAAACCACCATTTGCCACGTCGCTTGTTGACGTTGAGACAAACCAGCCGCCGCTAAACGCACCCCAGCGCCCAAACTAACCCCACTTTTAACCGTCGCTGCCAATTGCCGAAAAAATAAAGCCTGCTGCTGCTCTTTGATCATCTATCCCAAACCCCGAAAACCAGCCACAAATCACAGTCCATAACAGCTTAAATAATTGATTAATTCAGTATTTTGTCTTAGCTTTTTTGGCGATCGCCCTATTCATGCCCCTAGGCTAATGCGATAATTGATTTCCGTGACTCCCTTAGCGAATATTTTTGAGTCGAAAATTTTATGTTCTCAGCCCGGCCTTTACCATTGAAACGCATCATTCTTAGTTTTCTCGTTGTCCTGCTCACAATGTGCTCCGTCTGTGTTTCTCCCACATGGGCGAGCATGGATGACGACCGCTACGATGGCAACGTGTTCGTACTGTATGCCGGCAATGGTTCGCTTGTGCCTGCCCGTTTGACTCTCAAAGGAGCCATCGCTCGCCAGCTCCCCATTCTGCTTGTTTTTTATGCCGACGATAGCAGAGACAGCAAACGTTTTGCGCCCATCGTCTCAGAAATGCAATCCTATTACGAAAAAGTAGTCAGTATCATTCCCGTGGCGATCGACTCAATTCCCGTCCAAAAAAATTACAGCAAAGATGAAGTCGGATACTACTATTCCGGCAAAATTCCTCAGACTGTCATCCTCAACAAAAAAGGCAAAATCATTTTTGACGAGGCTGGACAAGCAGACTTTAATGATCTCGACAATACATTCCGCAAACTCTTCGATTTACCATTACGCAAAGGCAAAGATCTCAAGAAACCCATTCAATCCTTCAATGAGTACAATTCCGGCTTTGAACAATAAGTTGGGCTAGCTGTTCGTGTCTTTTGCGTGCTTCTATGTGATGAACTTTTTCTATGGCAATCAGTTTATTCGATATAAAAAAGCAGGGATAACCGATCCGGAATCGATAAGCATATCTGTATAAATCTAGTATCCATCAAAAGTTATACAAATCATTTAAGGTTCTTAAGTATTCCTATATTCCTTGTTGTACAAGGTTTTGCGAGTTATAAATTACTGCTGGCGATCGCCTGAAGAAAACAAATTTCATATCCTAACTAGGTGACATTACTTACGGATTTCACTTCTTGTTAATTTGCAAACACCTGCTAAGATTTGTGAATATTCAGACTGAATTAATCTCCGAATAACTGGTCTTCCTTGGTTTATGGCTGAAAGGGTGCAAAAAATTCTGGCTAACTGGGGTATCGCATCCCGGCGCAAAGCAGAAAAAATGATCCTAGCTGAACGTGTCACGCTCAATGGCAAGATTGTTCAACTAGGAGATTGCGCAGATCCACAACAAGATCATTTATGTGTTGACGGAAAAGCAATAAATGTAACAGTTCGCTTACAGCAACACTACTATCTTGTCCATAAGCCGAAGGGAATCGTTTCTACTTGCGAGGATCCACGCGGTCGCTCCACAGTTCTCAGCCTGTTACCGTCTGCTCTCCAGCAGAATCAAGGAATGCACCCTGTTGGTCGTCTTGATGCCCAGTCTACTGGTGCGTTGATTTTGACTAATGATGGTGATTTCACACTTGCCTTGACACACCCTCGGTATCATGTGCGGAAAACTTATCGGGTTTGGCTCCGGGGTATCGTCCCAGATACTGTGCTAAATCAATGGCGACAGGGCATCTTTCTCGGCGATCGCCCAACACTTCCGGCGAAAGTCAAACTCAAAAAGATCAATCAAAATAAAACTTGTCTTGATATTATGCTTACCGAAGGTAGAAATCGCCAAATTCGCCGCGTCGCTGAACAACTCGGGTTTCCCGTAATCAGCCTCCATCGTTCGGCCATCGGTTCTCTCAAGTTGGGTAATCTAGCGCGAGGCCAAGCGCGTCCTCTCAGCGGCAGCGAACTCAGCCAACTCCAACATCCCATCCAAACTATTGCTTCGCCTAATTCCTCCGTATCTATGCAGGAATACTCAATATGAAGGAGACCACACTTACTCCCCCCACACCACAGCAAGAGTGCCTGACAAAAATTGGCACTGATCTCCAGCAACTCCGCTTGGAGAGTGATTTGACGCTTGCGACTCTGGCTCGCCGCACCAACATTCGGGCGATGCTGCTCCACAATATTGAAATGGGTCAGTTAGAACAGCTACCCGAACCTGTTTATCTACAAGGTCTCATTCGTCGCTATGCTGATAGCCTTGGGGCTGATGGTCAGGCGATCGCCCAAACGTTTCCCGTCGAGGCAGTTCAAGATTCGTGGAAACTTTCCCGTTGGCGTAATTTCTTTTTTCAGTTTCAGTTGCGCCCGTCTCATTTGTACTTTGTGTATATTTTAGTAATTGTCACAACGATTCAATCTCTCGCTAACGTTATTCGTCTTCCTAACACTGCCTTAGATCCAGAATTGCAATCGACAGAAGAAGTTTTACCAGAAGCACCATCAACAGTCTCTAGCAGCCCTGAACCCACGGAAAGTAATAAAAATACAGCGTTAGTTAAAGACCTATCTAATCAACTCGAGGAAAATCTGGAAGAAGATTCAGTCGTGATTGACATCAAAGCAGAAGATACAGCTTGGATGCGCGTCGAGATCGATGGTAAAACCGAGTTTGAAGGCATGCTGCCGAAGGGTAAAACGCAACAGTGGGTTGTTGATGAAAGTGTCAAAATTAGGGCTGGCAACGCTGGAGCCGTAATTATCACAATCAACGATGAAAAGCCCCATCCTCTCGGAGAACCGGGTGCAGTAGAAGAGTTTACCTATCAAGCTCTAGCTGAAGACGGAACAAAGATGCAGCGCTCTCCTTCTTAAAAAAATGGCTTTGTAAATAGGCTGTCTAAAGCGAATTAATCGCTGCTATTTTCTGGTGTGTTGGCAAGGTTATTGCTGAGCTGATA
The DNA here is from genome assembly GCA_049644465.1 of Limnothrix sp. Taxonomy (GTDB): domain Bacteria; phylum Cyanobacteriota; class Cyanobacteriia; order Cyanobacteriales; family MRBY01; genus MRBY01. Next base: position 4,945 of record JBARRZ010000247.1, on the reverse strand, counting down.
AATGTAGCGTCGAGATAATTTGAGCTGAGCTGCAAGCTCTCGGCTAGCTTGAGATTTACTGAGGCCAGATTCTACTAATTCTTGTAGATTTTGGCAGATCATTTCGTCGGAAATAGTTGCGTTATTTAGTGGTGGTGAACCGCTGAGGATGATGGTGAATTCTCCTCTGGGCGCAAGGGTTTGATAATGCTGGAGGGCGGTGGTGATTGTGCCTCGCCAGAATTCTTCGTGTAATTTTGTTAGTTCTCTAGCGCAAACAATCGGGCGATCGCCACCGAAATAGTCTAAAAATTCTTGTAGTGTTTTTACGAGCCGATGAGGCGCTTCGTAGAAAATAATGGTCTTCGTTTCAGTTTGGAGCTGCTGTAGAATCTCACTCCGCTGCTTCTTTTTCGTGGGTAGAAATCCTTCAAAAACAAATTTTTCTGGCGATAAACCAGAGGCCACTAAGCCTGTAATACCAGCACTTACCCCCGGAATAGGGACAACCGTAATCTGCGCTTCAACGCAACTAGCCACTAATTCGAAACCCGGATCGCTAATGCCCGGCATCCCGGCATCGCTAACGAGGGCGATGTTCGTGCCGTTCAGCAATTTTTCGATGAGCTGCCCTTGTCGCTGGTGACGGTTGTGATCGTGGTAGCTAATTTGTGGGGTGCTGATTTGAAAATGCTTGAGTAATTTGCCTGTATGTCTGGTGTCTTCTGCGGCAATTAAATCGGCTGCTTGGAGGGTGGCGATCGCCCGATAGGTCATATCACCCAAATTACCGATAGGCGTGCCAACAAGATAAAGCGTACCGTAGGTCATAAAGAAGAAGAGTGCTGTATTGCAGTGAGCGGACGGGGGTGAGCAAGTCCGAACCCTTGACCATAATCAATCCCAATGTCCTGAATTTTGTGCAAAATTTGTTCGTTGGAGACGTATTCCGCCACCGTTTTTATGCCCATCACATGACCGATCCGATTCATCGTTTCAACCATCGCAAAATCAATCGGATCATCGACAATATCTTTAATAAAACTACCATCAATTTTGAGGTAATCGACGGGCAAATATTTCAAATAACTAAAGGACGACATCCCTGTGCCAAAGTCATCGAGCGCAATACTACAACCCATTGCCCTAATTGATTGAATCACTTCATTCGCACGATTTAGGTTGGCGATCGCCACCGTTTCTGTGACCTCAAAACAGATCATACTTTTCGGGACGGGATAACGCGCAAACTGCTCTTCGATAAACTGCACCAAAGAATCATCATTAATACTCGCCCCCGACAAATTGATGCTATAAATCTGTGGCTTCGTCTGCTGCTCCAGATTGCTGGCCAGATAGCGTAAGGTCGCCTCAATCACCCAATAATCAATCTTGGTGACGAGATGATATCGTTCCGCCGCCGGCAGAAATAAGCCCGGACTAATCACATCACCATTCGTGGAAATCAAGCGAAGCAGTACTTCACAATGAGGAATGTCGAGACTCGGTTTCATTGAGATAATCGGCTGGACATAGAGCTGAAAACTATCATTTTTTAAAGCCTCCTCAATTTTGCTAATCCACTGGGCTTCACTACGATATTGCACTAATTCTTGGTCGTTGGTTTCGTAAACATGGATCCGCGATCGCCCTCTTCTCTTTGCCGCATAGCAAGCCGCATCAACCGCGATCATCATTTCTGAAGTATTGCCAGACGATTCATTGATCGGCACTAAACCAATCGAAGCACTGATGCTGTATTCCTGATCCTGCCACTGAAACCGATCCGCTTGAATCCGCTCCACAATCGATAAAGCCACCTTTTCTGCCTGCTCCAGCGAGCACTGATGTAGCAATAGCGCAAACTCGTCGGCTCCTAAACGTGCGATATGATCCGTTTGCCGACAGCGGCTTTCGATAATTTGACTAACTTGCCGCAAAACGGCATCTCCGGCATAGGAGCCGCCCAATTCGTTAATGACTTTAAAGCGGTCGAGATTGAGCAAACATAGTGTGTGCTCGGCATTTAAATGATGTTTGCGATTCAGTGCGTTGAGAATCTTCGCGAGGTGACGTTCAAAGGTGTAGCGATTGAGTAAGCCCGTTAAGCTATCGTGGCTGGACTGCCATGATAATTCTTCATTAATTTGTAAAATTTGGTCGGTGCGCGTTTGGAGCAACTCTTTTAGGTGATCTCTGGTCTGCATTAGCTCCGTTTCAATGTGTTTGCGCTGGGTAATGTTTACAACCATGGCGATCGCATAGGGTTCGCTGCCGGGTGTCTCTGGCTCCGCAAACGTTAAGTGCAAGTTAGCCCAGATTGTGCCTTCGTGGGGATGGATATAGCGTTTGCTGTAGGTGTGGGAGAGTGATTTTTGGTGAAATACTTGGGCGATCGCCTCATTATCTTGAGCAATATCTTCAGGATGAGTACCGTCACTTAAAAAACAATCAGCTTCACAGTGAGATTTGTCTTCCCAAATTTGCCAATAAGCGCGATTTGCATTCAAAATTCTGCCGCTTTGATTGATCAACACAATGCCAATAGCCGCATTATTAAAGATTGAGCGAAATCGATCTTCGCTATCCTGCAGGGCGATCGCCGCCGCCTGACGCTGAGCCTGTTCTTGCTGTAAATGCTGCTGCGCTGCGACAAGACTCTGTGACGTTGATTGTTTTGACTTTTGAAAAATAGGCACAAAGCGCAATAATAAACCCACCAAAATTAGTACCATCAAACAATGCGCTGCAACTAGCACTGAAAGCGGCATCGTATCGACATTTGCTTGACTGTCTAAATGCTTTGATAAATGTACTGTAACAACCGTAATCACTGCCAAAAAGTTCAGCATAAAAAGCCGAATTAACTTTTGGTTCTTCTGCTGAAACTGACCACTAATAAACACAAGAGTGGCGACATAACTCGCTGCAAGCAACAAATAACTGATAATTTCGAGAAACGGAAGAACAACTGGCCAATTCATTTGGAACCTTGGTGCAGAGCGAGTTAAGAGAAAAAATATTGCGATGAAAAAAAACGGCCTCTTTGTCGGATTAATTACAGGAGATTTGTTCTATCTGGCGACCCACATGCCCGGATCGAATGAAAAAATAGTGGCCTCAGATTATTGTTTTACTGCCGGTGGCCCTGCCACAAACGCGGCGATCGCCTTCAACTATTGCGGTTCCAAAGCGCAGTTAATAGGTGCAATCGGTACACAACCTTTGGGCGTTCTACTCCGTCACGAAATTGAAACATATGGGGTGAAAGTGATGGATATCGAGCCGAACTGTGATCAAAGTCCTCCTATTTCTTCAATTATTGTTACCGAATCAACTGGGGATAGGTCTGTGATCTCCCTCAACATCAACAGGCTTTTATCTCAGTTACCTACTTCCGGTATGCGCTTTTTGCATGACAGTAATGTCGTGCTAATTGATGGTCATCAGATGCAGATCGGTGAGGCGATCGCCAAGCAAGCCAATAAGTGTGGGATTCCTGTCGTAGTAGATGGGGGGAGTTGGAAGCCAAATTTTGATGCAGTACTCTGCCGATCGGACTATGTGATTTGTTCTGCTAATTTTTTGCCCCCCGGCTGTGAAAATACGGGAGATGTGGTGGATTTTTTAAAAAACTTGGGTGTGGGGGCGATCGCCATCACGCAGGGAGAAAAGCCGATCCTGTGGTGGTTTGACGGTCAATCGGGTGAAATTGCCGTGCCGCCGACAAAAGTGGTGGATACCCTCGGCGCGGGGGACATTTTTCACGGCGCATTTTGTCACTATATTTTGCAACAGGATTTTGTCACAGCTCTTTCTTCGGCGGCAGAAGTTGCCCGATATTCGTGCCAGTTTTTCGGGACGCGGGCTTGGTTAACGGGACGTTAGTTTGGGTTGGGAATGTGGAGAAAGAGAGATGGCGAACGCGGAGACGCGGAGATAATGGGACACGGAGATTTATTGTGAGGCGAAACCTCTTCTTCTACATCTCCTCATCACCCGCTCTCCCCCTCTCCGCGTCAATATCTCAAGGCTTGCTGATCTTGAACTCAAGTTAACCGGGGATCGTTTCGGGGGCCACTAACCAATCGCGAATCGTTAAGGCGGTGGCTGGCGCGAGCAAAACACCGTTGCGATAGTGCCCTGTCGCCAGCAGAATATTTTTATAACCTTGGAGCGGCTGTAAGACTGGTGCGCCTTGACCTTCGGGGCGGGGACGTTTGCCAGACCAGTGGCGTAAAATTTCGGCATCTTTTAACTCAGGATAGAAGGCGATCGCCTTTTGCCACACCTCAGCCATTAGCGTTTGATCGGCAGTTACCTCGCCCATTTCATCGACAAATTCCACTGTTGCCCCGACCCAAAACTCGCCGTTACCGAGGGGAACCACATGGATATCGTCGTAACTCACTACCGGAGTAAAAGTTGTGGGCACAATATTTTTTGATCGGACGTGAAAAGCTTGACCTAAAACGGGTTTCATCTGGAACTCTGCGAGGAGCGGCTTTGTAATTTCTAACGAGCCTAAACCCGCCGCAATTACTAACCAATCACAATCAAAAGTAGTTTGTTCAGTGGCGATCGCCGTGCAAGTTTGAGCCGAAAAATTGAGCTGGGGCGGCGCAATTTCAAACTGACAAGTCACGCCATTATCCTGCGCGGCACTAAGTAAAGCTTGAGCAAAAGGGACGGGTTGCACCTGAAAATCTTGGGGCGAATAAACGGCTCCAGCGCAAATGTCCGGCGTGATCTGGGGGCATTGTTTTTGAACTTCTGATTCATCCCAAATATCGAGTCGCCAACCTGCATCTTTTCTTTTTTGCTGAAGCTGTGCCAGTTTTTCGAGGTCGGTTGCAGCGCCAAATAATTTTAAAATGCCGTCGGGATTGTGGGGGACGGGATGTCCGGCGATCGCCAATTCTGCCAAAAGTTCAGGAAAACGGGTCATGCTCCGGCGGCGTAATTG
>JBARRZ010000246.1:0-3585 GCA_049644465.1 Limnothrix sp. | reverse complement strand
GATCTAGGTGAAGCGGATCAGATGCAAAAAATTGGTCGCCAAAGTATTCGCATCCTTGCAAAAATCCAAGATCAAACCCTCCGCAGTCACTATCTTTCTACTTTCGCCCAAGCGATTGGTAACGGCGATCGCCAACATTCTCAACAGCTCCAAGAAAACTTTTATTACCAAGTTAAACGCCTCCAAAAATTCCAACGGCAAAAGGAAGAAATCCCCGCTGAAATTGAAGTATTACCTGTTGCTACCACCTCAATAACTTTGGTGCAAGCGGAAGAACTTTTAGTGCGTTTATATTTACATAATGCCCCTTATCGCCGCCAAATTGAGACTCAGCTTTTTGAACGACAATTGATGTTTAGCATTTCCCATAATCGTTGGCTATGGCAACAAATTATTGAGCTGCCAATCGAAACAAAACAAAATCTTTTACACAATCAATTGTTAGGAAAAGTACTCGATATCCTGACCAATCATCCTGAAAAAATGCAGATTCTCGGTAATTTGCTTTATCTCAACGAAAAAACAGAAATTGATAGTTATCGAGTTCCTTTGCAGATGCAAGCGGCGATCGCCACCATGGAGCGCGTCAACTGGGCGAAACACCGTAGCTATTGTCTAGAGCAGTGGAAAACCCTTGATGCCAGCCACAAAGATTACAGTTATTATTTGCAAGAATTTTATCAAGCCGATCAAAAACTCAAAGAAATCGATGCAGAACGCAATTTTAGCAATCTGGAAATCATTCGTCACGAAGTTTAAAAAAGAGTAAGTTCTTAAACAAATTATTTGTCTAACTCAAAGGCGATCGCAATCCGGCAATCTTCCCAGTTTTCAGCATTTGTCAGCTCATAATCACTGATAAAACGCCTATCTCTTTCAAAATACTTGAGTTTATCTGCCATCAATTCATTCAGCAGAATTCGCATCGCTTTCAACACATCTGGCTTGATATCTGGATCCTCTTCCGACATCATTTTTGTAAAACCATGAATCAATTTTTTACGCTGTTTACGAGGCGCGAGCGAAATATTCCACGCCGTGACAGCCAGAAAAATAAACTCGTCACGATCTTTTTTGTCTGTCAACAAATCGCGGTAGGGCGACACGAAATCGAGGAACACACCAGACATTTTTGCCATCCCTGCGGGCAACTCAGCAAGCTGCTTTTTCATCGAGCCGCCAATCCGTTGCGCAAGACGATCCGTTGCGGAGGATTCCGGTTGTTGAGGATCAGGTGTTGTCGTGGATTTTGACATGAGATTTTTCAGAGGCGATCGCCAGAAACTTCTTCTTTTTTAACCCAAGCTAACCGAAAAAACACCGTCATTAAGCATTATCGAGTCACCCATAACCACAACAATAACTATATTTTTTGCAAGATATGGGCTTGAATAGGTCAAGTAATTTAGTAACTTTATCGCGATATGTCAAAAGTAATTATTACGGGCGCGGCTGGTTTTATCGGGTCAACCCTCGCAGAAACATTGCTCAAGCAAGACCAAACCGTGATTGGCGTTGACCAAGTGAACGATTACTACGACGTGCGTTTTAAACGGCAAAAGCAGTCGTGTGATTTTAAATGACATTCTTGATGAAATTGATGAGAGTGTTGGCAAACCAATTCCGCGTGATTATGGCGAAAGGGCAACTGACGATGCTCGTTACACCAGCGCAGATGTGACAAAGGCGAAGACAATGTTGGGTTATGAGTCTAAGGTGGATTTATCGACTGGTTTGCGCCAAGAATGGGAGTGGATTCAGGGTGTTTATGCTTGAGTGAAATCAGGTAAAAAATCTGTATTTGGATGAGATTTTAGGGGGATTTGATGACGATGAATTCGATGCCAGCACCGCCGCAGCCTTTGCCGGATGAGCTATGGGGAGAGGAATGGCGATTTGCGAGTATTCCGGCGGGTGACTTGTGGGATATGTTCGGCGATCGCCCGATTCCAGTGAGTTCGATGCCACCAGCAAATAATCCAGTCCAGCTAGGAATTGCGTCCGATACCTTCATTCCCGGTGTGGTGATTTATGGGGGCAGACAGTCAATGCAGCTCACCTTTTGGCTCCAAGAGCAACAGCCCGAAATTTTGATTTATCAAGAAACAGAACACAATCAAGCAGGGGGATTGCTGTTAACGGCGGCGGATACAACGCGTTGGGTGGTGATGACGTTTCATGATCAGGCGATCGCCATCGCTGGCCAACGTTATCAACAACGGCTAATGGATGCGAAGGGTTTACATTTTCTATTGGTGCAGCCCGACGATTCCGACGTGACCTATAGTGGCTTTTGGCTTCTGAGAGCGGCCAAATCGTGAAAATCCCCTTAGGAAAAGACAAGGCGATAGGGTATTAGTATAAAATTGAAAAACTTTGTTTATCATCACTTTTTAATTCACGAGGCATAAGAACATGGATTTTCGTATTGCTTTAGTTTTGGCTCCCTTGGCGATCGCCGCATCTTGGGCACTTTTCAACATTGGTGCAGCCGCACTCGGTCAACTGAAGAATATGCAAGCCAAGAAATAATTGCTTCTCAGTTTTGCTTCATTTCCGACACTATTTCTGTAGAATCTAGCAGCCCTCTTCGGGTTGCTTTTTAATCAGTAGAGACTTTATGCCAGTTCAAATCCGTCGCCAACATCCCAGCCGCCCCATCAACGTCAGCATTTTGCAATATCAAGTTGCCTTGCCGGATGCGAAGCCGCAACACATTCTCGAAGAAATCGTTTGGCAGAAGGAAGCAGAAGTCGAAAAAATGCGGGACAAGACGCCCCTAGCGCAATTGCGTCAAACGGTGACAACAGTTGAGCCACCGAAGGATTTTCTCTCGGCGCTCGTCGATGGCAAAACCAAACCTGCTCTCATCGCCGAAGTAAAAAAAGCTTCCCCCAGCAAAGGTGTAATCCGAGAAGATTTTGACCCGGTGGCGATCGCCAAAGCCTATGAAGCCGGTGGTGCAAGTTGCCTTTCTGTGTTGACCGACGAGAAATTTTTCCAGGGCAGTTTTGAAAATCTGAGCTTGGTACGGGAAGCCGTAGATTTACCATTGCTGTGCAAAGAATTTATTATTTACCCCTACCAAATTTTCAAAGCCCGCATCCACGGCGCGGATGCTGTACTGTTAATTGCGGCGATTTTGTCGGATCAAGATTTAGAGTATTTTGTCAAAATTGTGCGTGGCCTCCATATGGTCGCCCTCGTAGAAGTCCATACGGCGGAAGAATTAGACCGCGTGATCAAGATTGAAGGAGTCAGTCTCGTGGGCATCAACAACCGCAATCTCGAAGATTTCTCGGTGGACATCGACACCACCACGATCTTGATGGAAACCTACAACGACGCCTTCAAAGCAAACGGCATCCGGGTTGTCAGCGAATCGGGAATTGATACACCGACCGATTTAATGTTTGTGCGAGAAGCTGGCGTAAAAGCAGTGCTCATGGGTGAACATCTCGTTAAGCAGGACGATCCCAAACAGGTGATCGCCGATCTTTTTGCCTAGAATTTTGCGTAAAAAATAACTAGCTAAACTGACAAACTTACGTTCGCTTCGTCGAGATGTTTAATAATCGTCTGTTT
>JBARRZ010000245.1:0-4697 GCA_049644465.1 Limnothrix sp. | reverse complement strand
CTCACTGTAATCTTGGCATCGTGACTCAGCTGCATTTATCTCAGCGCGAACAAGAAGTTTTAGAAAAGTTAGCGCAGGGTCTACGAGATAAGGCGATCGCCCAAGACTTATTTATTAGCGAAAGCACTGTCAAATTTCATCTCAACGGTGTACTGAATAAGCTTCAAGCCAAAAATCGTTATCAAGCAATCTATAAAGCCACCAATCAAGGTTTGATCTAAAGGTGATGGCCTGAAACATTTTCCCTTTCGGAAAGAGAGTAAGGGGTGGATTTTCGGTCGGATGCATCACTAATCGATCACCCTTTCCGTCCTTCGGCCACCTGCCCCGAGGAAGGATAATCTGTCTCACAATTAGTCGAATTAACTAGATTTAGGACAAGACTGGCGTACGTGCAACGATCTGTTCTGCCAAATAAGTGGCATCGCGGGCAACACCGGAGAAGCGACCAGAACCCCATGTGTACAACCACGGTAAGCCGAGGAAATATAAACCGGGAATTTCTGCTACACCGCGTTTATGAATTGGCTCGCCCATCGCGTCAAACGCAAGTAGATCGACCCAGTCGTAATTGAAATTAAAACCCGTTGACCAAATGACGGCTTCAATGGCTGTGGTGGCGATCGCCAGCGGTTGTTGTTCGGGTTGCCAGACGGGTGTATATAGACCTTCGCTCGGAGCCTCGATCCCGTTCTCCACAATGTACTCATCAATACTTTTTCGAATCCGATTGGCCGCTGCATCCGCCGCATCCAAATTCTTAGCCAAGTTATCCGCAAAGCGAATCTGCTCAGCGTCAACTTCTGCTAGGCGACCATACAAATGCATTCCCTCTAGGGCAAACTGACGTAAATCAATTTCTTTGCCGCCGTCTCGTCCCGTGACATAGTGATTTGTTTTGTGGCGGACTGTCTTTTCTCCGCTGGGATGTTCGTCTACTGGTAGATCATAATGGCCCATCAACTCCAACCATTCCACCACATCTCGCCCACGATATCGGCGCGGCGCACGGGGTGCAGTCCCTGTCGCGAGGTGGACTGTTTTGCCCGCTAAATGTAAATCTTCAGCAATCTGACAGCCCGATTGACCCGTCCCCACGATCAAAATATTGTCCGGTACGGAATCTGGATTTTTGTACTGAACAGAGTGCAATTGCAGCATACTTTCGGGAAGTTGGGTGGCGATCGCCGGAATCCTTGTCGAATGATAACCACCCGTCGCAATCACAACCTGATTCGCTGTAAACGTGCCATCAGACGTTTCGACAGTAAACCCCTGCGAATGTTGCGTGAGCCGAGTAACAGCAACCCCTTCGCGAATTGGCGGCTGGAAGGAAGCCGCATAATCCTCTAGATATCGCACAATCTTCTCTTTCGGCATAAACCCATGCTCATTATCACCAGCGTAGGGAAAGCCCGGTAGCCGGCATTGCCAGTTGGGCGTGACCAAACAAAAAGAATCCCAGCGTTGCTCGCGCCAAGCATAGCCAATCGTGTTTTTCTCGAAAACGAGATGCTGAATACCCTGTTGCTTGAGCAGATAACTTAACGCTAATCCAGCTTGGCCGCCGCCGACAATGATGACGGGATAATGAGTGTCCATAGATTTTTTGCGCTGTTTAATTACTTCCACATTACCGATCGCAATCTTGAATGCATGTAAGGTTTGCTACAAAGTGTAGAGCCTTGACGCAATGGATAGGACAGCGAGATTTTGACTGTCGCTTGCGTCATCTTGCCGTAATACCTATCGATTTAGACAGGTAGTGAGTCGCACTAACTTGTGATTAGTAGTCTAGTTTGTTGCTTGTTAAACAACTGTTGCTATCTCTGAGCAGTACGGGCAAATCCAGACTTTCAAGTGTTTTGGCGATTCGAAACAATCCCAAAGTTGCAAATTTAAGCTTTGATAACTAATCAACAAATGGGACTGCACTTTTAATTAGAAATCCTTTGCCGCTGCAAATTTGTCACAAAAGATACAAGTAGAACTAGCATTTGACTCTAAGTTGATACTGGAATTGTCTCAGGCAAACCGGAATTTATTGTAAGGAAATGAAATTATGCCAGAAGTAACAGCACCTGCCCATAAAACTGGTGACTTTTTAGTCGATTATGAAGAGAAAGTTTTTCCCGATGTGCAAGCAGATCCGGGTGAAAAAGCGTTAGTCACTTTTCATACCGTTGCCTTTGAAGGATCCATTGGTCTTGTGAATTTATTGCAGGCAAGCCGTCTGATTAAAAAGGGTTTTGAAACGACTGTATTGCTTTATGGCCCCGGTGTTACACTCGGTGTCCAGAGAGGCTTTCCGAAGCTTGGTGATGAAGCGTTTCCCGGTCATATGGCAATGAACGATCGCCTCGTAAAGATTATGGAATCTGGCGGTAAAGTTTATGCTTGTCGCTTTGCATTACAGGCTTTATACGGTCATGGTGAACCTTCACTTATCCCCGGCATTTGTCCGATTAATCCGCTAGATGTAATGGATTTGGTCTTGATGCACCGTAAAGATGGCGCGTTTATTCTTGATACTTGGACGATGTAAGTTTGGGTGTAAAAACTTATTTAGTGATAGTGAAATAGATCGGTGGTTAGATGTCTCTAGCCGGATTTTTCTCTGTAGGAAAATGCAGAGTTTGGATTTAATCGCCGATTTTTAACTATTAACTTGATAAGCTCAGCTCGTAATATTTTCGACTGGAAAAGTAATGCTCGATTATTTACAAAAAGTTCGTGTAGCAGCAGCACAAATTAGCCCAGTTTTGTTTAGCCGTGAGGGGACAACTGAAAAAGTTCTGACGGCGATCGCCACAGCGGCCAAAGAAGGTGTACAGCTCATCGTTTTTCCAGAAACATTTGTCCCCTATTACCCTTATTTTTCTTTTGTCGAGCCGCCAGTGCTGATGGGGAAAAGTCACCTCAAATTGTATGAAGAAGCTGTAACCGTACCGGGGCCAGTCACTGAAGCGATTAGCCAAGCGGCAAAAGCGCACGCCATGGTGATCGTACTGGGGGTCAACGAGCGAGACGGCGGCTCTCTATACAACACTCAGTTGATTTTTGATGCGGATGGCGTGCTTTTGCTTAAGCGTCGCAAAATCACGCCCACTTATCACGAGCGGATGGTGTGGGGACAGGGTGATGGTGCGGGTTTGAAAACAGTGGATTCGGCTGTGGGTCGCTTGGGAGCCTTGGCTTGCTGGGAGCATTACAATCCGCTGGCGCGCTACACGCTGATGGCGCAACAGGAGCAGATTCATTGTGGTCAGTTTCCGGGGTCGATGGTGGGTCAAGTGTTTGCGGATCAGATGGAAGTGACAATGCGGCATCATGCGCTGGAATCTGGCTGTTTTGTAGTTAACGCGACGGGCTGGCTAACAACTGAGCAAAAGCTGCAAATCACTACTGATGAAAAAATGCATAAAGCTCTGAGCGGTGGGTGTTACACAGCGATTATTAGTCCGGAAGGAAAACATCTCTGTGAACCGATTGCTGAGGGGGAAGGACTGGCGATCGCCGAACTTGATTTTGTCCTCATCACCAAACGCAAACGCATGATGGATTCGGTTGGTCATTATGCCCGTCCTGATCTATTACAACTCCAGCTCAATACCCAAGCTTGGAGCACATTACAGTCCAGCAACAACAGCCCTAAACCAATGCCAATGCCACCTTTTCCAGAAGAAGTCGATGCCCCAGACAGTACTACCACGCTGAATAATGCCGTTCTCGGCCTCTAAATCCACGCCTTTTAAGCGCAAATTTTTCTTTCTTCGCCCTATGAATAAGCAACGCCTCATCACAGAACTTCAATCAAAAGGCTTACAAGTAGCAGATCCTCAGTCTCCACGGGCAGGACGAAAAGGCGGTGCAGGCCCTTCAGATCACCGAGCAGTCACAGTAGATGGCACAACGGTAATGGTGCCAATCTATACGTCTACTGCCTCACAGTCACCCTACAGCGTTGATCTGACGACAAAAACAGCTATTAAAACATTACGCAAAGATGACGCAGACATTGCCCCGATTTCTTTGCCGAATACGCCGAAATTTTATGACTTAACGACAGCCGATGGCGTCCCTTACTGGAAAATTGCACTCCTCCACAGCAATAATGTCCTCGCCACCACTGTGCAGCAAACCTGTATGCGCTATCGCGATGAGTCTACGGCTTGCCAGTTTTGCGCAATTGAAAAATCTTTAGAAGCAGACCGGACGATCGCCCGCAAGTTACCAGCACAATTAGCTGAAGTCACCGAAGCCGCCGTGCGTCTCGACGGAATTGAGCAGGTGATCATGACAACCGGTACACCAAATTCAGGCGATCGCGGGGCAGCCTATCTTACCAAATGTGCAGCGGCCATCAAAGCAAAAGTGGATATCCCAATCCAAGCCCAGTGTGAACCCCCCGACGATTTTGTCTGGTTTGAGCGGATGAAAGCGGCAGGCGTCGATAGTTTGGGGATGCACCTAGAAGCCGTTGACCCAGCCGTTCGCGCCAAGATTATGCCCGGTAAAGCTGAAGTTTCAGTTGATTATTATTACGAAGCTTACGAGGCCGCCGTCAAGGTTTTTGGCTGGGGTCAAGTCAGTACTTATTTGTTGGCTGGTTTGGGTGATAGTTTTGAAACTTTAGTTATGGCTGCCGAAAAACTGGTCAGCATCGGCGTTTATCCGTTCGTTGTGCCTTTCGTGCC
>JBARRZ010000244.1:0-13171 GCA_049644465.1 Limnothrix sp. | reverse complement strand
ATCATGGCGGCGGCGACTCCCATCCCCGTAGACTTGTCAGAATGGCTATTTGCCGGACTGTATGGCGGTTCTGGCGTGGCGTTGACGAAATGTAAAACAGTCGATCTCGAAGTCCCTGCCGATGCCGAGATTATCCTCGAAGGCACGATTACCCCCGGCGAAATGCTGCCCGATGGCCCTTTTGGTGATCACATGGGTTATTACGGCGGCGTGGAGGATTCCCCTTTAGTGCGGTTCCATTGCATGACCCACCGCAAAGATCCGGTTTACCTCGCCACATTTAGCGGTCGCCCCCCGAAAGAAGAAGCCATGATGGCGATCGCCCTAAACCGCATTTACACCCCAATTTTGCGGCAACAAGTTTCCGAGATTGTCGATTTTTTCCTGCCGATGGAAGCCCTCAGTTACAAAGCCGCGATTATCTCCATCGATAAGTCTTACCCCGGCCATGCAAAACGGGCAGCATTAGCATTTTGGACGGCGTTACCCCAGTTCACCTACACAAAATTTGTGATTGTTGTTGATAAAGACATCAATATCCGCGACCCGCGTCAGGTGGTGTGGTCAATTAGCTCGAAAGTTGACCCGACCCGCGATGTGTTTATTCTGCCGGATACGCCATTTGATACCCTCGATTTTGCCAGCGAAAAAATTGGCATGGGCGGACGCATGGGTATTGATGCGACTACTAAAATTCCGCCTGAAACGGATCATCCGTGGGGTGAAGTGTTGGAATCCGATCCCGATGTTGCTGCACGGGTTGCCCGCCGCTGGGAAGAATTTGGTCTGGGGGATATCGACTTAACCGAAGTAGATCCTAATAAATTTGGCTATGAAATGTAGGAATGTTGTGAGTTAAGCCTATGACTACGCAGCCTTACATTACAGAAAAAGATGTCCATAAATTTTGTTTTGTTGGGGATGGTGGAGGGCGATCGCCAAAATTTAAAGATAATCTAGACATGATTTTTTGACTATTATCATTAAGCTGTAAATTGTAGCTTGTCAAAATAGAGATAACTGACGTGGACGATCGGAGAAATTGCAGTTTTTATCAAGGCATTTCAGTGCTCTCAAAATATTTTGAGCTAGTCGATATGCAAATTCGACAGGAACAGCATTGCCAATTTGTTTGTGAATTTCTCTCTTATTGCAACCAACAAATACCCAATTATCAGGAAATGTTTGAAGGCGGGCATATTCTCTATGTGTAAAAGTACGGAGTCGAGAAGCAGAAATCCGCCACAGAGTAACAGATGCATTTGGGTTGCGAATATATTTTCCGTTAATTCTGTCTTTTGCCTTTCGTTTAGCAACGACATTGCCTTGAGCCCAGCCCCAAACAGTAGCTGTATCAACCGCAGGAAATGGATTATCAAATGATCGAACAGGATTGCCATCCGAAGCAGTACGCGAAAATCGAACAGGTACAACTTCTTCATCTTGATTACACGGAAAATTCGTTTCTATATGGACAGCACTTTTAAATCCACACATGGGATTATGGTTCGGGATGTCAGAATGTGAAGAATCATCATTCGATAAATCGTACAAGAAATTTCGAATTGTAGCTTCGTGCGAATCAGGCAGAGGTAAATGATATCCAAGCGGCGCACGTTCAAGGAAAGCAACGAACACAAATCGGCGGCGTGTCTGCGGTACTCCAAAATGACACATTTTGAAAATATCAAAATAAACTCTGTAGCCAATTTGCTCTAGCTCATCAGATATTTGTTGAGCAAAGGGTTTATTTGAGATAGGGCATTTCATCGTGCGAAGATTCAAGACATTCTCAATAACAATAACCCTCGGATGGGATTCTTGAGCGATTCGTATAACGTTTGCGTAGAGCTGATTACGCGGATCAGTCTCAACACGATTACCACCTAGAGAAAATCCCTGACAAGGCACACCTGCAAGGAGTATATCAGGTGAGATCGAAGTGTTTATACTAAATTCGCGAAGATCTGCAATTTCCACATTCCAGTTTGGGCGATTCAGACGCAATGTATTCACTGCAAACTCTTCAATATCCATTGAGAAGAAATGTTCGAAACCACCTAACTCAAAACCAAGGTCAAGTCCTCCTGCACCTGAACACAAGCTCAAGTATTTATATTTATCAGGCACTTATTTTGTCTCCACGGTTTTTAGTTGGACTTTTGAACCTAGGTAAGTTGGGTGTCGATAAGCAATAAAGTTGTGTCTCTCGCCACTCGTTGGGTTGTCAGACCATGTCGCAGTTAGTTGATTCTTCACCAAATCAAAAGTATATCCAATCATTTTTTGAGATGCTTCAGTCCTTGTAATGTTTCCTACTTGCAATAGCCTCGTAGGAGCCGGCCATGCTTCTGGAAGAATTAATGTGACTTGTCGCTCAACTCCTTCTAGCAAACCAAATGGGGTAGGTGCGACGTACATCTTACGGTCTCTGAGAAGAATATCACCGTAGCTGCCAAGTCCTCGAATACTTTTGTTTTTGTGCACGTAATTATTATCAGCATTAAGAAAAGAGCCATGACAAATCACAAGATCAATTACGGGGTATGTGGAACTTGCTGGCTTCGAAGGATATCGTCCAAAGACATATGCAATTTGACGACCACGGTACACACCATGTGGCATTTGGCTATTGCAATCGTAGTCGTTTTCGCGACCGGGAAAGCCAAGTCCCTTGATTTCATATCCAAGTGAATGATGTACGAGCCGAAAGTCCGGGTACGTATTTCTTTGCGGTTCATCAAATTGTCTTGATTCACCATCTAAAATAGACTGAAACCAGTTCTGAAAATGAAATTCTTTATCCGTAGTAGATTTTCGATGAATTAATACACTGTTTGATACTGCTTTTGAGCACGCTGTAAACGTTTGACCAATAATTTCTGATAGTTCAGAAAGACTTGATTTCATTCCAGATAAATTCCTTTTAATTAAGTTCACTAAAAGACATCATATCTTTACGTTACACACAGTCTTTTATTTGCTATGAGACACCTTGGGATTTCAAAACAACATGCTCTTAGACAGAAATATAATCAATCATGTTTAAATGATCAATTATGATTTAGGCGATCGCCGCTCCACTATTTTTTCTGAAGAAGAGCAGGCGATCGCCACATTATTATCTATCTAACCCGATAGACTACTGAGAGACCCACACAGAAACAGAACCAGCCGGACAAGGGAAATCCGCCCATCCCTCATCATTAGTTGTAATCGGCTCGTCTAGATGTTCAGTGACGTCTACAAACTTACGGTTTGGCTGACCTGTCTCTATCGACTTAAAGCCCGCATCACCATTGCTCATGATGACAACCATTGACCCCGGATGTTCCTCATCACCCAATCTTGCCCAACCAATACAGTTGGCATGGTCAAAATAATCGTGCTGTTCTCCAAAGCCAAAATCGCGACGAGCCTCAAGAAACTTGTCGATTAGCCATTGATGGGAATCCATCCAGATTTCGTATTCTTCCCCATCAGTACCATTATCTTTGTAATGAGCACCATAATAATCAGGGTAAAAAATGCAAGGATAGCCACCTTCTCTCAACAAAATCAGCGCATAAGCTAGCGGCTTAAACCAAGCTTCCACAACAGATTCGAGAGATTGCAAAGGCTGAGAGTCGTGATTGTCTACCAACGTGACAGCCAAAGCTGGTTGATCACTAACTAAAGTCCCCTCAAAAATCTGACGCATATCAAAGTTATTGCCAGTCTTACTCGCTTCGGTAAAGTTGTAGTGCAAAGGCGCATCAAACAACGCGACATTACCACCAGTCACTTCGATAAAGTGGTGCAAAGCATCAATTTGCCCAGACCAATATTCACCCACTGCAAATATCGGTTTGCCACTATATTCTCGGACGTGCTGGAGCCACTGTGGGAAAAATCCAGCTTCGACGTGCTTAACGGCATCGAAACGCACACCATCAATATTTGTCGTATCCGCAAACCACTCACCCCAATATTTCAGTTCGCCAGCAACCTCTGGATGTTTCATGTCGAGATTACAGCCCATGAGGTAGTCAAAAGAGCCTTTTTCTAAATCGACTTCTTTGCTAAATTGCTTGTCTTTGAATAGGTAAACGGCGTTGAAATCTGGATCATAGGCGTTGTAGTCCACAGAGTCGAAGTGCCACCAATGCCATTCCATTGTGGAATATTTGCCGTCACGTCCGGGGAAAGTGAAGTTCGTATACACTTTGACGTCTTGAAGATCACCGATCGCCTCATTGCGGTTGTCGGGATTCATCGGTGTGGCTTGGGTTTCTTCTTCTGCGTCTGCGCCTAGTCTGTGATTAAAGACAACGTCGGCATAAACCTGAATACCGGCTTCTTGGGCGACGCTAACGGCTTTGACGTATTCGTCTTTTGTGCCGTATTTCGTTCTGACTGAGCCTTTTTGATCGAATTCACCGAGATCAAACATGTCGTAAACGCCGTAGCCGACATCGTAGCCGCCAGCGGTGCCTTTATAGGCGGGGGGAAGCCAGACAGCTGTGATACCTGCTTTTGCTAGGTCTGCGGCTTTGTCTGCCAACTCGTTCCACAGGTTTCCATCGGGTTCGTTATACCAATGGAAATACTGCATCATCACGCCATTGAATTCAGACATATTGAAACTCCCTCCTGCGGAAGTTAAATATTAAAATAGCTCGGCTAGTTACTGTCGATATAAAGTAGCGATCGCCGCAATATTTTGTAATTAATTGCTAATCTTTATTTTGACCGAAGTGGTGCATTCTTCAATCATTCTTCAGGAATAATCGATGAGCTTAAGGATTAGAGTCTTTGGTGCTCGCTGGAAATAGAAAGAGTATTAAGCTGGGGGCGATCGCCTGCTGAAAATAAACAGATAAGGATTAATTTGCCTGAATAGGGGCTTTTTCGAGGGTTTCAATAATTTCTAAAAGTTCGCGTTCAAAGGTGACTTGGGCACGGTTGGTTTTGCCGCCGAAATAAAAGCGATCGCCGTCTTGGAGCGCCCAAACTTGGGAATAGGAAACGTAGCTCATCACTACGCCGAGCATTAATAGTGCGAAACCGGTATAAACGATGGGAACGCCGGGGTCGGATTTGATTTGTAAACCTGTGCTGCCAATCAGTTTCACGAGTTTCAGACTGATGCCATCGACGTCGAGGCGATCGCCTTCTCTGACAGCTCCAACCAATTCGCCTTTGGCGTCATAAACAATCGCGCTACCTTGCAAATCCTGCATCAAAACCGAAACACCTTTGCTCATATCGGTCGCCGTGGGAACCCATGTCCCCCAAATTTTTGCGCCGTTATCGGTCGGTAATTGGGCGGCTGGTAATTGAAAAATCGGGCTGTTGTTGAGCTGTACCTGTGCCCCGGCGATCGCCCAACTCGTTTGATAAAAAGTGATGCCATCAAACCGCAGCGGGTGATTGACCGAAATAGTACGGCGGTCTAGTTCGTAGCCATCTGCGTCCACCACCGACAAATCGGAATAAAACTGGTCAATGTCGCCACCCGGCGTGTAATCGATCCAGAACCGATTCACATTCACTGACCACGGGCGATCGCTCTTTGCCAACAAGCCCGCTTCGAAAACGTTGTCTACTTTGAAATTTGTGCCGCTCGGAATCATCTCCTGCGCAATAAATCCCCCAAACGCGCCGACCACTGAACCGACCAAAATTACGATCATGCCGATGTGGACAATAATGGGGCCAATCCGTCCAGCAATGCCTTTGCGAGCGTAGAGCATTTCGCCTTCTTGAAAAATTTTGTAGCGTTTCTTCTCTAGATGGGGCGATAAACTTTGCAGCGAACCTTGATTGAGTTCAGTGCTGAGGGCGAGCTTCGTGAACTGACGCGCTTTGGTGTAATAGTTCCAATTTTTGGCCGCTTTGAGGGCAGGCACTTGGCGGCGGAAAGTGCAGGCAATCAGGCTAATGCCGAAGGTGAACAGCAGCAGCAAATACCACCAAGTTGTATATACATGGTCTAAACCCAAGGCTAACAATACTCGCCATGACAAAAAGCCAAATAATGCCGGATCTTCGGGATAATTTGCTTGATAAAACGGGATGGCTGCCCCCTGATCAATGACAGTTCCGCCGATGCTAAATATGGCAATCAACAACAAGAGGGCGATCGCCACCTTGAGATTAGCGAGCCACTTGAGGCTAGCGCGCCAAATCTTTTGTAGTAAATTGCTCCCATCAGCAGAGCGCGAAGAATCAGAAGCCGTCATGTGTTTGACCTAGGAGAACTCAAAAAAGTCTGAGTATCTAGGATAAACCCACAGGCAAGCGGATGAGTAGCGAAAAAACACCAAAGCCCACCAATAAAGCCCCACTCACCGGATTAATCCAGCCCGACCACTGTCGCAACGATAAGAGTTTTTTTAAAGAAGCTGTGAAAATACCAGCAATCAAAACAGGCGTCACATAACCGACCGTATAGGCCAACAACAACCCCGCACCCAATGCCAAATTGTGAGTCGTGCTGACCCATGCCAACAGCGTCGCCAAGACTGGTGTACTACAGGGAGAGGCCACCAACCCAAACGTTAAACCAACTAAATAAGCTCGTAAACCTTGCGGCAGATCGTTCGTAATCCAATCCGTTGTCCCCAAAGACGGAAACCGTAACGGCACAATTTCTAGTAAATTCAAACCCATCAAGATGGCGATCGCACTCACGACAATCGGTAACCCAAAACCAATCTGACCATAAATTTGCCCAAAGCCCGCCGCCACAATTCCTAAACCCGCTAAAGTCGTCGCCAACCCCAGCGCAAACCACAGCGATTGCAATATCGTCTCTAACCTTGTTTTCTCTTCCTCTGCTGTGCCGCCAATATAGCCAATCGTGATCGGCAACATCGAGAGCGTACAAGGCGTCAAACTCGTTAATAGCCCCGCGCCAAACACTAGAAAAATACTAAGAACACTCCAGTGATTCAGTTGCTGATCCACCAGTGCATTACCAAATTGTTGAAGTTGATATAGTTGCAGTTCAAGATTTTCTAGCATTGATTCCAGACGAAAAACTGCTTCGTATTCTATCGAGTTTCTGAGTCGGAACGTCGCGCCGACTCATTTCCCAAACAGCAAAAGCTTTATAGAATAAGACCGGAACTATCACAGACGGAAAGCGGCGCAACTATGGACAACATCAAAATCGGGATTATCGGCGGTAGTGGACTCTACAAAATGGACGCCTTACAAAACGTCGAAGAAATCTCTGTCAATACACCTTTCGGCTTCCCCAGCGATAAACTCATTGCCGGAACCTTAGAGGGAACCCCAGTTGTCTTTTTGCCCCGCCACGGACGCAACCATTACCTTTTACCCAGCGAATTGCCGTTTCGTGCCAATATCTACGCTCTTAAATCCCTTGGCGTTGAATACATTATTTCCGCTTCCGCTGTCGGCTCCTTGCAAGAGCACATTAAACCTCTCGATATGGTTGTGCCAGACCAATTTATTGATCGGACTCGCCACCGCATAGATACTTTTTTTGGGGAAGGCATCGTTGCACATATCGCTTTTGGTGACCCAATTTGTCTCAATCTGGCTAAAGTTTTGGGAGATGCAGTTGAAGAACTAAATTTGGACGGCGTTGATCTGCATCGTGGCGGCACATATATCTGCATGGAAGGCCCAGCATTTTCTACAAAGGCAGAATCGAAACTTTACCGCAGTTGGGATGCCAGCATTATCGGCATGACAAATCTTCAAGAAGCAAAATTGGCAAGGGAAGCAGAGATTGCCTATGCAACGCTAGCTCTGGTGACTGACTATGACTGTTGGCATCCGGATCATGACAGTGTCACGGTAGAAATGGTGATCGGTAATCTTCAGAAAAATGCAACGAATGCTCAAAAGGTGATCAAATCGGTTGTGCAACGTCTCGCGGAGCAACCACCCACTTCAGTAGCTCATGACGCACTCAAGTATGCAATCCTTACTCCGAAAGCCCAAGTTTCTCAAGCATCAAGAGAAAGGTTAGGTGTTTTGCTAGATAAGTATTTCGAGAATTAATTTGCAATTTGGCAACTAGCTAAGGACAGACCGATTTTTTCATGTGAATAAAGAAGTTCTTGTTGATGAAACCAATAATATAAGCTGATTGTTTGATACTCCAAATTTAAAATAAAACCGTCAGAATACAGGAGAAAAGTAGAGCAAGAATAATGGCTTTATTTAATTCTCTTACGGGAAATTCTTATGTCAGTTTTACTTTTGATTTTAGGGTTTGTCTGTCTAATCACGGTAACTTCAGATATTTTAGTCACAACGCTGACGGTCAGAGGCGGCGGTTTTTTAACGAATCGAGTTTCTTCGTGGCTTTGGCATCAGGCTACTTTGATTCATCGCTATAAAAAGAGTAATCATCGTTTGCTAGAGGTCATGGGATTGTGGCTAATTATCGGGATGGCTATTTCTTGGTACGTCTTAACGTGGGGTGCTTGGTCGTTGATTTTTTGCTCGTTTCAAGATGCAATTATCAACAGTTCTGATCAAGCGCCTGCGAGTATTTGGGGGCGTATTTATTTTACGGCTTATACGATGACGACGTTGGGGCGTGGTGATTATTTACCGAGTCATACAATTTGGCATCTATTGACGGCGATCGCCTCTGCGAATGGTTTTTTTCTGTTTACGCTATCAATCACTTATTTATTTCCGATTGTCTCTGCTGCAAGCCAAAAGCATTCATTAGCGGTATATATTACGTCTCTGGGCGGAACGGCGGATGAGATTCTCAGTCGGGCTTGGAATGGGAAAGATTTTGGCAATCTGGATCAACATTTGATTAATTTGACACCGCAGATTATTGACTTGGCTGAAAAACATCTTACTTATCCCGTGCTGCATTATTTCCACACGAGTACGCGGGTGCGCTGCCTACCGTTGAGCATTGTTGCTTTAGATGAAGCACTAACTTTGTTGAAATATGCTGTGCCGCCTGAGCATATACCTGATGCAGCAACAATGAATGCGGTTCGGCGTGCCAATACTGTTTTTTTGAAAACTTTAAAATCTATTTATCTTGAGCCAAATGATGATGAACCACCTATTTTCCCATTAAGTTTATTAACGATTCACGCAATTCCGACCGTAGACAACAGTGATTTTGTGGAAGAGACAGAACAGATTCACCGACGACGTAAATTGCTTTTAGCGTTAGTGGAAAATGATGGTTGGTCTTGGGGGGCGATCGCCTCGAGTGACACCACAAATAGAGGACTTGGTCTGGATGATAAAGATACGATAGATAGCTGAAATCCGCTGTATTTCCGACGAAACAAGCCTTATTTTCACTTCTGCTTAAGATTTATATACAGAATAAATAATTGCTATAGAGCATTTTTTTTGCTAAATAAAAACATCAACTAATTGACGTTTATTGAGATGAGTAGAACAAGGCACTGAAGCGGAAGTCCTTCTTAAGGTGAGTCTCGACTTTCCAATAAACTACCTATTGATAGAGCCAATCGTTGTCAAGACTTCGTTACTTTAGGTATGTGAGTCATACAGATGGCTTACAACCCAAATTTAAACTAAGAGGTTATAAGTTTATGAGTATTGAAGATCGCGCTAAAGCAACTGCTAAAAATGTTGAAGGTAAAGTGCAAGAAGCTGCTGGTAAAGTAACCGGTGACAAAAAAGATCAAGCAGAAGGTAAAGCCAAGCAAGGTGAAGCTTCCGCTCAGCACGCTGTAGAAGATGCAAAAGATAGTGTCAAAGACGCAATTGACTAAGCTTGTGTAACAGCCTTAATTTAGTAGGGCTTTCACAGTCGAAAATTGTGATTCTGAAGCTGAGGGGCAGAGCTATTTGTTATTTAGTTTCGCCTCTCCTCTTTCGGAAAATGCACTCTTTCCCATAATAGCCAGCTTGCTTCAAATAACAGCAAACTGATGGCTGTATCGTTGCAATAGAATATTTATTTTTGTTCTCGAAATATTTTATCTCAAAGCTTTTTTTTGACAGTCGGGATTTGTTTGAGAGTATTAGAACCAAGTAATTAAATTGCGGTGCTTAGTTGCAATTTGGTTTTATGTTATTAGATAATAATTGAAAGGCGATTTTTGATTGATTGTTAGTTGCGATACCGCTTTTCAATATAAGTGCAGAGTTAGTGTAAATATTTACTTAGACTGTGATTGAATGTCACAGTAAATAGATAGCGCTTCACTTTCAAAACAAGATTTTTTCTGCTTTTTAGATGCCAATTTGCTAGATATTGGCATCTGCTTTATATATTTTTCTTACGTTTCACAGAGTACATTTATTATGATTCAGCTTTCTGGTAAACATACATCTTTTTGGATGGACTCCACGAGAGAGCCAAACTTTAAATCTTTAAACCAAAATGTTTTTGTCGATGTTGCTATCGTTGGCGGCGGAATTGCGGGTTTGACCGCAGCTTTCCTGCTTAAACGTGCCGGCCGAAAAGTGGCTGTGATTGAGGCTGAGGCGATCGCCTCAAAAGCCAGTGGCCGCACAACCGCAAAAATCACCTCATTACACCAGCTTGTCTATGCCAACTTAATAGAAAAGTTTGGTAAAGAAAAAGCTCGTCTTTATGCAGAGTCGAACCAAGCTGCTCTAGAACAAATCGTTCGCCTTGTCGAAGAAGAAAATATTCATTGCGATTTCAGTCGCCAAGATGCTTACACTTTCGCTGAATCTGAAGATAATTTAGCCAAGGTAAAAGCTGAGGCCGAAGCTGCTATTTCTCTAGGTCTACCTGCTTCTTTTGTTGAAGAAACGCCATTGCCATTCAAAGTAGCTGGAGCAGTAAAATTCACCGACCAAGCGCAATTTCATGTCCGCAAGTATTTGACTCACTTGGCTCAAAGCATTAGTGGCGAAGGTAGCTATGTTTTTGAACTTAGTCGCGTCGAGTCTGTAGAATCTGGCCAACCTTGCACTGTGACGGCCAGCAACGGTACGGTCAAAGCGCAAGATGTGATTGTCACAACGAATTTGCCAATTACTGATCAGGGTTTATTTTTCGCTAAAACATCGCCTAAACGGTCTTATATTGTCGCGGCAAAAATCGCAAAAGATAAAGCTCCGAAAGGCATGTTTATCGGTTGCGGTGAACAGTACCGTTCGATACGCACAACGCCGCATGGCGACGATTTATTGTTATTGATTGGTGGTGAAGGTCATCAAGTGGGTGACGTGACGGAGACGGAGGAGCGATATTTAGCTCTAGAAGAATACGGTCGTAAACAGTTTGGCCTTGATTCTTATGAATACCGCTGGTCTGGTCAGGATTTAAAATCCCGCGATGGTCTACCCTACATCGGTAATACGACGGCGGAAGAAGAGCATATTTATGTGGCAACGGGCTTCAGTCTTTGGGGCATTACGAACGGTACTTTGGCTGGGATGTTGTTGCGCGATCGCCTGCTAGGTAGATCAAACCCATGGGCCGATCTTTATGACTCGACTCGTTCGGTTTCTTTTCTAGACGAAGAAGAGAAAAAAGCAGAGATGTCGAGTAGTAGCTCTGATAAGTCCGACGATGATAATGATGAGAACCTTAAAAAGGTTGATCCTGCCTGCTTTGAAAATGTAGACAAAGGCGAAGGAGAGGTAATCACTGTTGGTGACGAAAAAATTGCAGTCTTTCGTAATGAGGAAGGTGAACCAGTAGCGATGTCAGCTGTTTGCCCACACCTCGGTTGCACCGTGAATTGGAATAGTGCAGAGAAAAGTTGGGACTGTCCCTGTCATGGTGCTCGCTATTCTAGTGAAGGCGAAGTGATTAATGCGCCAGCAGTGAAAAATCTCGACAGAATGGAATGCTCCAGCCGCTAAGCTAGAGTCTCGGACTGAAAACACTCAACGAGATAAATAAATGCCTGTGGTGAATTGGGAATGGATTACGACATCGGCCACCGCTGTCTGGATGGTTGTACTGAAGGCGATCGCCATCTACCTTATTCTGTTGTTGTTCACCCGCATGGCTGGTTTGAGAAGCTTTGCGAAAATGTCGAGCTTTGACTTTGCCATCACCGTCGCCATGGGATCATTGCTCGCCGCCACCACCCTGACCCAAGACCCACCCCTAGTTCAGAGCATCGTCGGTTTAGCGACCCTATTTGCCCTGCAATACATCGTGTCTTGGGGCAGACACAAGTCTTCCGCTTTTGTACATTTAATTGATAATCAGCCGCTCCTGTTGATGGCGGGCACGCAAGTTATTAAAAAGCATTTAGCTGAAGCCCGTATCAGCGAAGCAGATCTCAAATCTAAATTGCGGCAAGCAGGTGTCGTGAACAAAAATCAGGTGCTGGCCGTTGTCTTAGAAACAACCGGAGATATCTCCATCTTCAAAAATAGTGATGACGCCATAGATTTAGACCTATTTTCCAACGTCAAGGGCAAGCATCATCTCGTAGAAATGTAACATTTCGAGACCTCTGCTGCTTTAAACTGAGTCTGTACTTTCTTAATTATTGAAAGTTCTATTATTAAGTTTTTTGAAAGCAATAAAAGCCTTCTATCACTAAAGTTGAGCGAATAATTGTCAATCAGAAAATATAGCACCTCAAATTGCTTAGTACCGGCTATCACCTACGGCATAAATTGTATAAAAAGGCACTATTTTGATTGCAGTTGGGAGAATCAGCTCGCTACAATCTGAGTAACAAATACATTCAAATGTATCCAACCTAACAAGAGGAAAACATAATGAGTATTGAAGACAGAATAGAAGCAACCGTCACAAATATTGAAGGTAAAGTTCAAGAAGCTGTCGGCGAAGTTACAGGCGATCCTCAGCAACGCGTAGAAGGTAAAGCCAAGCAAGCACAGGCCGAGACCCAACAGCGTGTAGAAAACGCAAAGGACAAAATCAAAGACGCTATTGATTAATCCTTTTTTCTCGCGCCGTATATTTTCAACATTTGATTGTTTAACTTCGGTTAACAAAAATCAATAGTTTAGCAAGACAAAGAAAACAACAATTTCTTTCTACCTCATCAGATTAATCTCACATTTAGGACTAGTATCAATATGATTACCTACCAGCAATTTCGTCGTTTTTTCAAAACTGCTATTTTGTCTACTTTAGCCGCTGCGACTTTGGCTTTTGGCTTTAACGTAGAAAGTAGCTCTGCTGCACCTTTGAGTGTCGCATCGAGTTCCAACGTACAAGGTGAGCTTGTCG
>JBARRZ010000243.1:0-3053 GCA_049644465.1 Limnothrix sp. | reverse complement strand
TCGCAATCTTGCGCCAAAGCAAGGGAGATAGGGTATAACCCACTAAACGGTCAAGAATCCGGCGAGTTTCCTGAGCATGGACGAGATTAAAGTCGATTTCGCGGCAATTCCCCAAAGCAGCTTGAATTGCTTCTTGGGTAATTTCATGAAAAACCATGCGCTTAATCGGCACTTTTGGCTTGAGAACTTCGAGCAAATGCCAACTAATACTTTCTCCTTCGCGGTCTTCGTCTGTGGCAAGGATTAATTCATCGGCTTCTTTGAGAGCTTGCTTCAGCTCGGTGACGACTTTTTTCTTTTTCTTCGGCACGATGTAGAGCGGTGCGAAGTCATTGTCTACGTTGACCCCAAGATTTGACCAAGATTCTCCTTTTTGCTCTTTGGGAATTTCGTCAGCGGAGGATGGTAAATCTCGGATATGACCCATCGAAGCAGTCACGTGATATCCCTCAGGCAGATAGTTACGGATGGTGCGGGCTTTGGTTGGTGATTCGACAATAACAAGGGTGGACATGGGGGGTGGAGGGGGGTAACTAACTGTGGAGACAGGGATTATATACCTTATATATCTAATCAATGTCCTATGAATATACGTTTCGTCAAGGCTTAGGGATTTGTAAAAACCGTACTTCTGATGGTGTACCGGGCGTTTATCTTTGGTTTTCGGTATTGTTTAATGTTAGTTGGTTCACTCAGCCTAAGAGCAAACATGGATTTTTCAAGTACCGTTGCTAGCCAGTTATATACTGGGGCAATTTTGCCAGAGAGCATCGTGATTTTAACCCTCGTCGTTGTCCTAGTGGGGGATCTGATCGTCGGACGCGCTCGTTCGGGATGGCTCCCCTATGTGGCGATCGCCGGATTACTAGGTTCGGTGGTGGCACTGTATTTCGGTTGGGACAATCCTAACCCAGTTGCTTTCCTCGGCGCATTCAATAGCGACAACCTCAGCATTTTATTCCGGGGCATCATTGTCTTGTCTGCTGCGTTCACGATTACGATGTCGGTGCGCTATGTCGAGCGATCTGGCACGGCACTATCTGAATTTATTTGTATTCTACTCGCGGCCACTTTGGGGGGAATGTTTCTCTCTGGTGCTAATGAGTTGGTGATGATTTTTGTGTCGCTGGAGATGTTGAGTATTTCTTCATATCTCTTGACGGGCTACATGAAACGCGACCCGCGCTCTAACGAAGCAGCGCTTAAGTATTTATTGATCGGGGCGGCAAGTTCGGCCATTTTCCTCTACGGGATGTCGCTCTTGTACGGCTTGTCTGGTGGCGAAACGATCCTCAGTAATATTTCAGTCAACATTGCTGATGCTCAGGGTGGGGAATCACTCGCGCTGGCGATCGCCTTAGTCTTTGTCATTGCCGGTATTTCCTTTAAAATTTCAGCCGTTCCGTTCCACCAATGGACACCCGACGTCTATGAAGGTTCACCGACACCCGTTGTGGCCTTCCTTTCCGTTGGCTCAAAAGCAGCCGGATTTGCCCTAGCCATTCGTCTACTCGTGACAGTGTTCGATTCTGTCGTTGCAGAGTGGCACTTGATTTTCACAGCCCTTGCCATCCTCAGTATGATCTTGGGTAATGTGGTTGCCCTCGCCCAAACCAGCATGAAACGCATGCTCGCCTACTCCTCCATTGCCCAAGCGGGTTTTGTGATGATTGGCCTCGTCGCAGGTACAGATGCGGGTTACTCCAGTATGATTTTTTATCTGCTGATTTATCTCTTCATGAACCTCGGCGCATTTACTTGCGTCATTCTCTTTTCGCTTCGGACTGGCACAGACCAAATCGCCGAATATGCAGGTCTTTACCAAAAGGATCCGTTGCTAACTCTTGGCTTGAGCATCTGTTTGCTGTCTCTTGGTGGTATTCCACCGCTGGCTGGTTTCTTCGGTAAAATTTATCTGTTCTGGGCTGGCTGGCAAGCAGGCATGTACTGGTTGGTACTGTTGGGTTTGATCACCAGTGTGGTTTCCATCTATTACTACATTCGTGTTGTGAAAATGATGGTGGTCAAAGAACCGCAAGAGATGTCTGATTCTGTCAAAAATTACCCGGCGATTACTTGGAAAGCTAGAGGGATGAGACCATTGCAAATCGGTTTGGTTTTTGCAACGGTGATTACTTCGATTGCTGGTATTCTGTCCAATCCTCTCTTCATCCTTGCGGATAGCTCCGTAACGAGCACCCCAATGTTGCAGGCTGCAAATCATCGCGCAGAACAAGCGGTTGCTTTGGCTGATCAGGACTCGCTAAAAGCGCCGGCGATCGCCGAAAACTAGACCATTACATTCTGGCTTCATCGCTAAATAATGTTAACTAAAGACCTCTGTTTCTCTGTGAAGCAGGGGTCTTTTATGTGACTATCAACGAGAGCATTAGTTAAAGACGCAGCAGCAAAAACGGTTAAGAAAACGAGATAGCGTATGTCAAAAATAGTGCGGATTTGTTGTCACCAAACCTGTCCAAAACAAGGTTCAGGAGATGTTTTGCAGGCGTTTAAAGCACAAGCACCAAGCAGCGTTGAGGTGATCGCTTCGGGGTGTTTGGGTGAATGTGGCAGTGGCCCAATGGTTTTGGTTTTGCCAGAAAACGTTTGGTATGCCCATGTGCAAGCCGCTGATGTCCCGCAAATTGTGATGCAACATCTAATTGGCGATCGCCCCGTAAAACGCAAGCTGTACCGTAAACATCACCCAACAAATAACAAAACCATTTGGCTCATTAGCATCGGCCTTACCGTAAGCTTACTCGGACTATTACTCGGATATCTCGCGAGTTTGACGACTTATATCTAGCACTACCGTCGTAACAAAATTGTTTACACAAATTGAGCGTATTAAAGATTCGCGATCATTGAGTAGCTAAAAATTCTTTCTGTATCGCTCCAGAAATCGTTAAGATGAGGGACAATTCTGGTTTTAGCAAAAGCATTATGGACTTAAAATCCCTTATCCGCGACGTTCCGGACTTTCCAAAACCCGGCATTTTATTTCGGGACATCACAACCCTCCTCAACCATCCAAAAGGAATGCGCTACAC
>JBARRZ010000242.1:0-2674 GCA_049644465.1 Limnothrix sp. | reverse complement strand
GTACAACAGAGGCTCTGCTTTAGATGAATTAGGACGAAAAGAAGAGGCGATCGCCAGTTACGATAAAGCCCTTGAGATTAAACCTGATTTACACGAAGCATGGAACAACCGAGGCTTTGCTTTAGGTAATTTAGGCAGATATGAAGAGGCGATCGCCAGTTACGATAAAGCCCTTGAGATTGATCCTGATTATCAAAATGCAAAAGACAATCGGGCGATCGCTTTAGCAAATTTAGAGAGAAAATGAAGAGGCGATCGCCAAAATTCTATAAATCCCCGACTTTTGAACCTCAAAAGTATTTATACTTTTCTTTTATTGATTTGGTATAATTCTTCCTCCCTTATGAAAGCTGGCATTGTCCATCACTAATACTGTCCCCTCTGCACAGCTGGGCAATAATTGCTCCTCTTCCTCTAACCATTTCTCGAACAATACCCGATTGCAGCTTCCTTCAAACGTCAATGGGGTCACTAATTCTCCCTTTTAGTAGGCTGCTAAAATACTCGTCCGCTTGCTTCTACTTCCCGGTTTCAAGTCTTCTATCTTTTCACCTTCTAAGCTCCAGACATATTCATAATGGAGCCTTTCATTACAACCACTCTCATCGATATACAAAATGACTCGGCCTTTGTACTCCGCTAATTTCTTTCGATAGGCTTCTCGCTTGACTTCATCTCGTTCTTGGTAACCATAAGTTTTTTTTCCTTGTCCAACCCAACTTCTTTAAAGTCCTGCCTACTACTTTTGCACTCACTCCCAACGCTTCCCCTATTTCTCTCTGAGTCCAATCTTTTCGGCTGGACATAAAGCTTTTAAATGCCTGTAAATCTTTGATTTGACGATTGTGGGGATTGTGATATCCCGTTGCCGCTTTTAATGAATTTGTTGCTTCTTTTCGTTTGAACCAAAGTATAGATGCTATTGCGACTCACTCCGAAGACACGACTTGCTTCGCGAATCTGCATACCATTCTCAATTGCTTGAATGACTTTGCGGCGTAGGTCAATATGATAGGCTGCTGGCATCAAATTTTCTTTTATATCTTCCTTATTCTGTCTTAATCTTGATGACTTTGACTATATTAGTTCTGTGAGAGATTAAGCTGTTCTATCTCACTTTTGCCTAGCTTCAATTTGCCGAACTGTGGTCAATGCCGAATAACTGACACCGGCTGTCCCTTCTCCCGGATGGACGGAATCGCCAACGAGCCAAATATTTTTAAACGGTGTGCGCGTCGCTAGTCCAAACGGTGCAAATGTTGATACCCGCTGTCCAACGCCACCGACAAAGCCTTTTTTTCGGGCAGTGTAATGGGCAAAAGTTCGGGGGGTTCCGGCTTCTTGGACAATAATATTTTCTGGGGATAAATCGAAATAAGAACTTAGGTGGGCGATCGCCTGTTTTGTATATTGCTCTTTCCTCACTTCATAGCCATCTTCAAACCAAGGATCTGCATCGACAAAAGATGACGCGATAATTGTAGCGAAACCCTCTGGGGCACGACCATCATTTGGTTTACTAACAGATACAAATAGAGAATTATTTTCGCCAATTTCTTTATTTGGATCATAGAGAAATTGCAAATGCGGCGGACAATCTTCTGGAATTGCTTCTCGTTTTACACCCAGATAAATCACAAAGGCTCCCGACGGATCGGGCAAATTTTCAATACGTTTCTGATAGGTTTTACTGAAGATTGATGGCGGCGGATTATCAATTAATTCCACCAAATCTTGAACTGTGGTATTCGCTATAACATGATCAAATTTCTCTTCACTAATTTCATCTTTTCGCTGGTTGAAAATTGTAAGAGTTGACTGGTTTTCATTAAGGCTAATCTCTTTAATTCGGTGACGGGTTAACAACTTTCCGCCATGCTTTTCGAGGGCTTCAATTAATTTGTTGCTTAATGTCTGCATACTGCCCTGCAAGTGAAATAATCCTTGGGGCGTTTGGGAAACAGCGAGGGCGGTGGCTCCGTAAAGTAAGGCCGTTTTTGAAGTATCGACTTGGGAATAAAGTTTTAGTTGTAAATCGAGGAATGTTTTGAGCCGCAAATCATTCGCAACGCCACACAATTTCATGGCATCAAGCATTGTCATCAAAGTAAACGGCACTGTCACCAAAGTATCTAGCCGTAGAGCTTGCGCCAATTGCGTCACATCCCAAATATTACGCGGCGGAACCACCGGATCACGGGCTTGAAATTTCCAGCTCGCATCAAACAATGTCTGCAATAACGCCCAAAATTTTTCGCTACCGGGAAACTGCCGCAATCGTTCTTCTTGCCATTTTTGGCGATCGCCCCACACATTAATCGGTTCAGATTCCCCCGGTAGAAACACGGCACAGGCGGGGTCACAAAAAGTTGCTTCCGGTAAATCCACGCCCAATTCTTTGAAAATTCTGTGGTGAATGCCGCCCGGTTCTAAGCCAGCCACTTGGGTTGCCCCGACATCAAATGTAAAGCCCCGACGCTTAAATGTAGAGGCACAACCGCCGGCGATCGCCGCCTGTTCATACACCGTCACGTCATACCCCCGTTCTGCCAACAAAGCCCCAGCCGTTAAGCCGCCAATCCCTGCCCCGATTACTGCGACTTTTTGCCCTGCCATGAAGAAACCACTCGTTACACTTCGTTACTTTCTAGGTATAGCTTAAAATGAACTAGGA
>JBARRZ010000241.1:0-5708 GCA_049644465.1 Limnothrix sp. | reverse complement strand
ACCCTGCACCGTACGGTTCATAGCCACATCACCCGCCTTAAGGGTTTTGTTTGCCAGCTGCACCTTTAATCGAGCATCCTGAGCATTCGTCGCAACCTCTTTGATCGAAGCCGTCATGTCTGTGATCTTACCGAGCGCATCATCCACACTTTCCGCTTGGCGTAACGCTTCAGAAGACAGGTTTTGAATCTGGGACTCACTTTCTTGGGCCGTTTCCGACACAATCAGCGTTGAGTTCTGAACCTGTTGTACAAGTCGTTGTAAGTTCTCCAATGTTGCGTTGAAAAAGTCAGCAACCGTACCCATTTCACCCTCTGTTACGCCAGCACGTACCGTTAAGTCACCCTCGAAAGAAGCTTCAATCTCTTCCAAGAACGTCTCAATTTGTCCTTGTAGCTGCTCTTTCTGCTGTCTCTGCTCATTCGATGCACCTTCAGCTTTTTGACGTGCACCTTCGATTTCTTCTAGTAATAACGCTTGGTCAAGGGCATAACCTAACTGAATCGCGACTTGACGGAAAGATTCAACCA
The DNA here is from genome assembly GCA_049644465.1 of Limnothrix sp. Lineage (GTDB taxonomy): Bacteria > Cyanobacteriota > Cyanobacteriia > Cyanobacteriales > MRBY01 > MRBY01. The sequence continues at coordinate 5,178 of JBARRZ010000241.1, read as the reverse complement.
ACGGTGCTTCCCATTCACGAGTGTTCGCACATTGGTGTGCCCCAAGCAGACCGTAAAGCTTTTGGTTTACCAAAATTGGTACAACCACGTTCGCTTTCACCTGCCATTTACCCAGTTGTTCCTCGTGGCAAGCTGTTAAACCTGCTTGGGTCACATCGGGTGTAACCTGTACCCGACCTTGACGATAAGGCTCAACGTAGTCTTCCGGAAAACAGGGAGCATCTCCTGATGTCATCATGTCTTCACTCAGTTTGCGCCAACCACTTGTGACAGCTTCGTACTTGATCCGGCCATCCCAGTTGTCATCAAAGCGGTAAACCACAACTCGGTCACACTTCATTAGCTTCAGTGCTTCTTCGACGCCTGTTCGGAAAATTCGCTCAATATCAAGTGATTCTCTAATCCGGAAACTGATCAAGTTTACTTGACGTGTTCGAGTTACTGCTTCTTCTTGGGCTGTACGAAGGAGAGCTTGGTCAAGGGCATAACCGACTTGTTCGGAAAGCTGACGGATGGTGTCAATTTCCGTCTCTGTCCAAGAGCGGGTGCTAGAGCATTGGTGGATAACGAGTAAACCGTAAAGACGTTGGTTAGCGACAATACCGGCAGCCATGTATCCTTTGACACCGTAAGGAGAGAATTCGCTGATGTGGCAGTCTGCAAAGTCAGAGTTGAAGATATCTGTGACGGCTTTGATGTTGCCTTTTTGGTAGAACTTAGAGAATTTCTCGGTAACGTGAGGCTCGTTTGTTCTGATGCCAATGGTGGATGGATAGCCTGCAATGACTGATTCGGAGGTGATCAAGCCTTTCCAAGAGGAATCGAATTCATAAATAATTGCCCGGTCAGAGCCAAGGATATCGCGAGTTTCTTCGACTGCAACGTTGAGGATTGCTTCAACCTCGGAGGCATCTTGGAGGCGCATCCGGGTTGCTTCTAAACGCTTGGCTCGTTCTTGTTCTTGTTTGAGGAAAGCTTGTTCTAGAACGTAACCAACTTGTTGAGCGATTTGCTTAAGGGTGTTGGTCTCGGTTTCTTCCCACTGGCGAGGGCTTGTGCATTGATGAACGATTAGCAGACCATACAGTTTTTGGTTGGCGATAATACCAACTGCCATGTATCCCTTTACTCCGTGGGATTCGAATTCTTTGATGTGGCAGTCTTGGAAATTGGCTTCGTGAATGTTGGTGTAGGCCGTAACTTTGCCACGCAGATAAGATTTGGCAAATTTTTCGGTAACGCGTGGTTCGTTTGTTTTGAGATTAATGATTGCGGTTTGTCCTGTGGCCACGGATTCTGCGTTGATGAGGCCACGCCATTCGTTATCGAATTTATAAACAACGCTACGGTCTGCGTCTAAGATATCGCGGGTTTCTTCAACGGCAGCGTTGAGAATTTCATTGATCTCTAAGGATTCTTGGAGCCGGGCACTGATGTCACTCAGACGCTGGGCGCGCTCGGTTGTCATTTGTCGCTGTTCGATCAAATTGACGCGTTCTAGGGCGAAACTAACTTGATTGCTAATCTGACGGAGTAGGTTGTTTTCTGTTTCTTGCCACTGACGGGAGGCTTGACAGCTTTGGACAACGACTAAACCGTAGAGGTCTTTCTCGATGGAGATGGGGGCAATCATGAGGGAGCGTACTTGGGCGTCTTCTAGATGCTCCATTTGGAACTCGCTCAAGCCTGCGCCTGTTAGTCGGTTGAGGACGGTGATTTTACCGCGCTGGGCTTGTTTGACGTAGCGTTCGTCTAGGCCGCAATCGTGGAGGCTTTTGTTGAGTAAGGTTTTCCAGCGGGGATCTGCTGATTCGGCGATCGCCATCCCTTTGAGTTGCGCATCAGTTTTGAAAATCAAGACTCGATCAGCCTTAAGCGCTTCGCGAGAATCATCGACAACACTATCAAGAATCTCTTCAATATCAGCGTAACTACCCAGTCGTGCCGAAATATCATTAAGGATTTTTGCCTGCAACGCAGCATCTTCCTGTTGTTGCAGACCAAATGCTTGGTCAAGGGCTGTCCCGATCTGGGTCGCCGCTTTTTTGAGCATTTCGATCTCATGCTCTGACCAACGGTGTGCCATCGAACATTGATGCACCACCACAAAACCCATCAGCTTTTGCTTCGCAATCAACGGCGCAATCAGACTCGCTCGAATTGCTCTGGCCTTGAGCTGATCGATCAAACTATCATCTAAATCTGTGTCGTAAATATCATGGATGACATTGATTTGACCCCGCAGATAAGACTCATGATAGGAGTCGTCCAACCAAGGACTGTCCAAATTTGTCCCTAACGTACTCGGAAATTGTCGCTCGACCGATTCCGCAACCACTAGATTTTGGTTATCCGCACCTAAACGGCAAATGATCACGCGATCGCCGTTTAGCGCATTATGAATTTCCTGTACCGCTGCCGCAAAAATATCTTCCGTCGTCAAAGACTCACGAATCCGGACACTGATCTGGTTGAGCCATTGCGCCTGTTCCGCCGCCGACCGTTGTTGATCGAGCAATAACGCTTGGTCAAGTGCATAACCCACCTGTACTGCGAGCTGACGGAAAAAATCAATCTCCGACTCAGACCATTGCCGCAAGGCTGAACATTGGTGCGCCACGAGTAGACCGTACAATTCGCCTCCCAATAGCAGTGGAGCCGTTAAACAAGCTTGTGTTTCTAGCCGGCGAAGCTGTTCAAGCTGAGAACTATCTATTTGAATACTGTTACCAATATCATCGATCGCCTCAACCCGTCCCTGCTGAAAGAGCTTAATCGTCTGGTCTGATAAAGGCGTTGCCGTATAGCTAGAACCCAAGGCACTCGACCAACGTCGCTCAACTGATTCATGACTAACTTTTGCTAACCATTGATCATCAAAGCGATACACAACTACCCGATCTACATCTAATGCATTGCGAGAATCTGCCACCGTTGCATTGAGAATATATTCAAAGTTGAGAGATTCGCGAATGTGGGAAGTCATCGCGTTCAATAGCTCTGCCCGCTCCACTGCGGCCCGCTCTGTTGCCAACAGCGATTGAAGCTCATCAGTCATCATGTCAATATTTGACCGGAGACTACTCAGCTCTCCGACCAGTGCACCAGCTTTAGAAGTAAGGGCAGAATGTTTCGCGTCCGCCGACAGTGACTGGAGTGGTACGAGCGTTAGGGTCTCTTCCATCTGGCGATCTTGATTGCTGAGGTCAACAGAGGAAGCATTAACGTTATTGTTTCTAGGATCGTTGGGTCGGATGGGTGCTTGAGTCATGATTGCTACACAGATTAAACAAGTTTGAGTAAAAGAAGTCGAAACAGTCGGGGTTCAGAACCGTGGCAGAGTACTACCCTAAACTTTGGTCACGAAGCGTCTCTAATAGAGCTTCGAGGTTGATGCACAAAAAAGTTTTTCCTTGGGAAGAGGAAAATTGTCCGGCAATCAAAGCTTGGGCTGTTGGCTCTAATTGAGAAGGGGCTTCGGGAATGATGTCTTGGCGATCGCAGCGTACAAGTTGTCCAACCTGTGCCACCAAAACCCCAAAAGCTTGCTGATTAACCGAGACCCGTAACAAACTGCATTTTGCCGATTGATAGTCCGTACCGAGTAGTGGCGACAAGCCGAGAGCATAGGCAAGATCTACCAGCCACAACACCTCACCCCGCCAACCACAAACACCGACTACTGCCGATGGACAATCGGGAATCTGCACAATTTGTCCCAATTCCAAATTGATCGTTTCCGTCAACTGAGTGGTCAGAATCATCCCTTGCACTTCTCCAGATAGCGAAAAGCTAATGTGCTGGAGTATGGAACTTTGAGTTGATGATGCAACAGTCATAAGCGTGATGGTGACAGTGGAAATGAAGAATGAATAGAGTGGTAGAAACTACATCCCAGCAACCGATAAAAAAGATAGCGAGCAACCTTGATGGCATGAAAATGCTACTTAGGTTAGCCCACCCATTTCTTGACAGCGTCTAACAATTTTTGCTGATCAATTGGTTTAGTCACATAGTCATTAGCACCCTGTTTGCTTGCCCATTTTTTATCCATTTTTTCGGATTTGCTAGAGCACATAATGATGGGAATCTTTTCCATCTCAGGATTGCTTTTGATTTCTCGACACAAACCAAAGCCGCTCTGACCGGGCAACACAACATCTAATACAATGCCATCTACCGATTTTTGATTTAAAATCGCTTTGGCTGCTTCTGCTGTGGTCACTTTCAGTAAAGTGAAGCCCGCTCCTTCTAGACAGCTAGTAATAATTTGAGCCTCTGTAGGGCTGTCTTCAACGAGCAATAATGTTGGCATCCTAAACCTCTAGAAAATTGAAAATGAATGTGGATCAATGGTCATTGTAAAGGGATAGACCAGTGATAAGTAGATGAAAGTTAGATTGTCGGACTCGGAGCCTCTAGATTTGTGCTGTTTTCTGCGTTAGCCAGTTCCGCTGCTTCCTCCAAATATTTTTCAACGATAGCAAGGGTTTTTGTGGGATCTGGGGGCTTACCCAGAAAATCTGAAGCACCGACTAATTTGGCGCGATTACGGTCGATGAGGGTATCGCGACTAGTTAGCACAATGATTGGTGTCTTCTCAAAAACGGAGGTTTGGCGCAGAAATTTACAGACGCTATAACCGCTGGCGTTGGGCATAACTAGGTCGAGAATAATTACGTCGGGTTGATTTTCGATAAGTTTAGCGACACCGCGCATCGGCTCGTTGATTGCGAGGGTCTGGTAGCCTGCGCCTTCGAGAATTTTTTTGAGGGTCTGTAGGATAACGGGACTGTCGTCGATGCAGGCGATGAGGCCTTTACGTTTCTCGGTTGATTCGCTGGCTTTGTTGTTACTGGATTGCTTTTTATCTTTAGTTTGTTCGAGGGGATGGGGTAGGTCTGCGACTTTTTTGAGCTGAACGATGCGTTTTTTGAGGAGTGGAATCAGGGCCTTGGTGACATTGATGACAGATTTACCGAGCCGTACGGAAATATCCCACAGGGTAAATTGCCCATTTAAATAACGACCTAAGACGCCTAATGCGGCGGGATCGATACCGGATTTGAGCACTGGGGCGAGGGTTGGGCTGAGGTTGCCAAGGCCGGAGACTTGCCATTGATGCTGGAGGTGCATCACTTTTTTGATGTCTGGTTCTACTTCTAAATAGGAGAGGCT
>JBARRZ010000240.1:0-7603 GCA_049644465.1 Limnothrix sp. | reverse complement strand
ACCCTGATATTCAGGATAATATCGACATTATTATTGGCCCAAGTACTGAGGCGATCGCCGGGGAGGGTCACATTCTCACGGCGGGTGCGATTGATAGTCATATTCACTTTATTTGTCCGCAGCAAATCGAGACGGCGATCGCCAGTGGGGTGACGACGATGATTGGTGGCGGCACTGGCCCCGCGACGGGAACTAATGCCACGACTTGCACACCGGGCGAATGGAATATGTACCGGATGCTCGAAGCGGCGGAAGCATTCCCGATGAATTTAGGGTTTATGGGTAAGGGCAACAGCGCAAAACCCGAAGGCTTGGCGGAACAGGTGCGAGCTGGGGCGATGGGTCTAAAGCTCCACGAAGACTGGGGTACAACGCCAGCGACTATCGATACTTGTCTCGGTGTGGCGGATGAATTTGATGTGCAGGTTGCCATCCACACGGACACCCTCAACGAAGCGGGTTTTGTGGAAGATACTATCGGTGCATTTAAAAATCGCGTCATCCACACCTACCACACAGAGGGAGCTGGAGGTGGTCATGCACCGGACATTATCAAGGTTTGTGGCGAGGCGAATGTGTTGCCGTCCTCCACAAATCCGACGCGCCCCTACACGATGAATACCCTCGAAGAACACCTCGATATGTTGATGGTGTGTCATCACCTCGATAAAAATATTCCTGAGGATGTAGCCTTTGCAGAGTCGCGGATTCGTCGGGAAACCATCGCAGCAGAGGATATTTTGCATGATTTAGGCGCATTTAGTATGATTGCGTCCGATTCTCAGGCCATGGGTCGTGTGGGCGAAACAGTTATTCGTACTTGGCAGACTGCCCACAAAATGAAAGTTCAGCGTGGTTCTCTACCTCAGGAATCCGGCAATAACGACAATTTCCGCATTAAACGCTACGTCGCAAAGTACACGATTAATCCTGCCATTACCCACGGTATCGCGAACTATGTCGGTTCTGTGGAAGAAGGAAAATATGCTGATCTTTGCCTCTGGAAACCGGGATTTTTTGGCGTAAAACCTGAACTTGTGATTAAAGGTGGGGCGATCGCCTACGCTCAGATGGGAGATCCCAACGCCAGTATTCCGACACCGCAACCCGTTCACATGCGTCCGATGTTTGCGAGTTTTGGTAAAGCGTTAAATTCGACTTCTTTTACCTTTGTTTCTCAAGCGGCGATGGAAGGCGATATTGCCACAAAACTAGGCTTACAAAAAACTGTTTTACCTGTATCGGGCTGCCGCAATCTCAGTAAGACTGACCTGAAATTAAATGATTATTTGCCTAAAATGGAAGTAGATCCAGAAACTTATCAAGTGCGTGCCGATGGTGAACTACTTGTCTGTGAACCTGCGACGGTTTTACCCATGGCACAACGTTATTTTCTGTTTTAAATTTTTCGCTGCGATATCAACAAGAGTGATTGTTTATGTATCAAACTGATCCGCCGCGCCCTGCCAAAGAATATTTACCGACGATGTACGATCTTCCCAGTGAAGATCTAGAGGAGGCTGGCTTGCCTGACGAATTTCATCTTTTACAACCAGAATTATTGCGTTTAACATTCCGTCCACCAGAAATTTCTAGTGACGAAATTTTTGTGGCGAGTGACATGAATCTCTATTACGATGTGCGTCATCCTTTATGGCAAAAACGTCCAGATTGGTTCGCTGTTTTAGGGGTTTCTAGGCTATATGAGGAGAAGGATTTAAGACTTAGTTATGTAGTTTGGCAGGAAGGTGTTTACCCATATTTAGTCGTGGAACTAATTTCTCCGGGAACGGAACAGGAAGATCTGGGTAAGAATCTGCGAGATGTAAATAAACCGCCAACTAAATGGGAAGTTTATGAGCAAGTTTTACGGATTCCCTATTATTTTGTATTTAATCGCTATACAAATGAGTTCCGAGGCTTTGGATTAACCAAAAATCATTACGAAGAATTAGATATTTCTGGGCAAGGAGTGTGGTTGCCAGAAGCAAATTTGGGATTGGGTTTATGGAACGGAATTTACCAAGATATTGAGCGGGACTGGTTAAGATTTTACAAAGATGAAAGAGACTGGATTCTGACCCCTGAAGAACAGCAAAGAAAACGTGCTGACGAGCTGGAAAGTCTGTTAGCTAAATACAAACAACAGTTTGGAGATCTTTCAACGGAAGCATAATAGTAAAATGAATAAAAGTAGATTCAGAGACTTATCAAGTGCGTGCGGATGGTGAACTGCTCGTCTGTGAACCTGCAACGGTTTTACCCATGGCACAACGTTATTTTCTTTTCTAATTACAGATTATCTTCACTAAACCTCAGCATTAAAATACTATGACTTCACAACAAGAGGTGATTCAAGCATCACCAACAAAAGCTTTCTTCGTTGAAATGCTTACACGTGATATTGAACTTGAAGATGCAATTTTGGATTTATTAGATAATTGTATTGATGGTGTACATAGAACTCAAAAACAGTCAGAAATGGATGACACTTCCGATATCTCTTATTCTGACTTTTGGGCAAGGATAGACATCAAACAAGATTCATTTGAGATAAAAGACAACTGTGGTGGAATTCCTTTAGAGACAGCGCGAAATTATGCCTTTAGAATGGGACGTCCGGCTGAGTTGAGTATAGATGAAGAGTTCTATACAATTGGAACCTATGGTATTGGAATGAAGCGCTCCATTTTCAAAATGGGAAAAAGTGCGGTTGTTATATCATCACATGAATCTAATGCGTTTCAAGTATCATTCACATCAGAATGGTTGACAGAAGATCAGACTTGGGAATTGCCTATGCAAACTTTGGACAATCATAGTGACGGCAATGGAACCACCATTATAGTGACAAACTTGTATGATTCAATCGCGCGTCGTTTTGATCCACAAGATGGAACTTTGCTTAATAATTTATCCAATCGAATTTCCCAGTACTATAGCTTTATTATTCAGAAAGGATTTAGAGTCTATTTGAATAATCAAGAGATTAAACCTCGTAAAATAGAGTTACTATCAGACAACACTGACAATTCAATTAAAATAGAGCCTTATTTGTACAAAAATTCGAAAGAAGAAGTCGAAATTGATATAGCTGTTGGATTTTATCGAGCAAATGCATCTGAAAAAGAAGTGGAAGATGAACTCCAAGGAAAAAGACGTACGACTGAAGAGGCTGGATGGACTATTGTTTGTAATGATCGAGTTGTCGTTTATTGTGATAAAACTCGATTAACTGGATGGGGTGAGTTCGGAGTTCCCAATTACCATACACAGTTTATTGCGATCAAAGGAATCGTACATTTTCGCAGTAAAAAAGCTAGACTTTTACCTATTACTACTACTAAGCGAGGTATCGATCCAGGCTCAGATATTTATTTGTACACAAGAAAATTCATGATAGAAGGATTGAAAATTTTTACAACTTATACAAATAAATGGAAAAAATATAGCTCGGAAGAAAAAGAACAGAGTAAAAAAGCTATTCCGCAAACAATTCAAACAATTTCTGAGACAGTTGCTAATTCCAATAACTGGAAAAAAGTACAAAATAGATCGCAGGAAAAAAGGTATATTCCTAAATTACCGATGCCACCTAGTGAGAATCAGGATAACAATCAGACAATTCAATTTGTCAAGCCTCGTGAAGAAGTACAGATTGTTTCTGAATTTTTATTTGAAGATGAAAATAGACCTCCAGCAGAAGTTGGAAAAGCCTGTTTCCAATATGTTTTAGATTTAGATAATAAAGAATGAGTGGATCAACAATCCCTTATCAACTCAGGGTAAATAAAGCTGTTGACAGATATGTTTTTCTAGATTTATTAAATAAGATAAATCGATTTATTCCAATTGAGAAAGCATCTTATGTTGGATTTGGCAGTTTCTCCCTTGAGGATTTTAAATATATTCATTCACAGCTAGGAATTTCCAAAATGGTTTCATTAGAAATGGATCCATTAGTTTATGAAAGGCAGAAGTTCAATATCCCTTTAAATTGTATTGAATCTCATAATATGAGCAGTAGTGAGTATATTGAAGCATTTAATTCTGATACAGAAGAGACGATAATTACTTGGTTAGACTATACAGCTCCAGATCAGCTGAGAGAGCAAATTGAAGAATTTCAATTGCTTCTTCTTAAAAGTAAAAAACATGACATTCTTAAAATCACGTTGAATGCGCATGCTTCATCTTATTATGACCAGAATTCATATTATAAAGATATGATTTTATACTATAGCGAGGTGGCTTCATTCTACGGAAAGGAGAAAAAAGTGCCGCCAGCAAAAGAACTACAAGCAAAAAGACAAGACAAGATTCAAAATATGTTAGGAAGTTTATTTCCGCAATCAGAAGTGAATGTAGAAATGATGACGGGAAGAAAACTTCCTCAAGCTATTTCTCAAATTGTTAAATTTGCCGTAAATATTAGTCTTGAAGGTGACCCTGACATTCACTTTCAGCCATTAACAATTTTTTCATATGCTGATGGACAAACTATGCTGACGATTACAGGTATTCTTTTGCAGAGAGACGAAATTGATGCTTTCTTTGAAGCTACTGATCTTAAAAAGTGGAAAATAGCTAATTTGGATTGGAATGAGCCTCGCTTAATTAACATACCTAATCTCACGCTAAAAGAGAAAATGTTAGTAGATTCACTTTTGCCACATCATGACATAGACGAAATACAGAAAGAATTGAATTTTAAATTCGCAAAAAAAACATCTGAATCAAGGCAAATGATACAAAATTATATTGATTTTTACCGGTATCAACCATTTTTTTCTCGCATTATTTTTTAGCAAATTGAGAAATAAAATTATCAAAAAATATTAAGTTGTTTTCAATGCAAATTTATTTTCAAAGATTGGCAAATCCTTACCAAAAGAACTTTATCCTTAAAGTCAAAAAGCTATTAACTCACTGCTGGTAAAAGGAGTAAAAGTAGAACGAAATTTGGTAGTTTAGAAATTTGTCAAGATCGCCCTGCCCTTTGAGAGAAAACAAATAAGACTGTGTAACGTTCAATACAATGCTAAGCAAATTCGATGCTGTATATGATTAGAGAAAGTTAGTTACCCTATAACTTTAATCCTTCTACACGTTGAGTCCGAGATGTCTATTAGCGAAGTATCCAGCAGCAACGTTGAGCCAACAGCTGCATCCTTTGAGCACGTTGCAACCCAGAAAATTGCCCCTAATAAATTGCTTTCTGCCAAAGAATTATCGACTTTAAATAAACGATCAAATCTTAAAGGCATCGTTCGACTAGGTGGACATTTGTTGGTGATGGGGGTGAGCGGCTATCTTTGGGCAACCTACGGTTTCATCGCTTTGCCTGCCCTCGTGATCTATGGCTTTAGTTTTGCGGCAATGTTTTCAACGATGCACGAATGTATTCATCGTACGGCTTTCGCGAATAATCGTCTTAATGATGTGGTGGGTTGGTTTGCTGGGTTATTTTCTTTTTATAACAGCACGTTTTACCGTCGTTATCACAAATGGCATCATCGCTTTACGCAGATTCCTGACCAAGATCCTGAGTTGGGCGATCGCCTGCCAACGAATGTCTGGGAATACCTTGTAGTGCTGAGCGGGGTGACTTGGTGGTGGGGCAAAATTCAAGGACATCTTAGTATTGCCGCTGGACAGGTGGAAGATTATCCGTTTCTCTCGGCAACTGCGCAGAAAGAAGTGATTCGCTCGACTCGCTTGCAACTATTGGTCTACGCCGGGGCGATCGCCATTTCTTTTACAGTGGGCAAACCGTTATTTTTGCTTTACTGGGTTTTGCCGCTAGCCATAGGACAACCGATTTTACGGGCAATTTTATTGGCGGAACACACGGGCTGTAGCAGCGATGGGCATTCACTGACAAACACCCGCACCACTCTCACTAATCCTTTTGTGCGTTTTCTGATTTGGGAGATGTCTTTTCACTGTGAGCATCACCTTTACGCCTCGATTCCATTTCATGCTTTAGGCAATGCTCATGATTTAGTCGGTCAGCATTTCACCAACAATACTTCCGGATATCTCAGCTTTCACCGCAGTTTTGTCGGTCAGTTAATAGCGAGTGAAAAAGCGGCGGCATGAGAAGACCTATTTTTAGAAAAATTGATTTCAGAAATGTTCAGCAACATTCTATGTAAGATGAGGGTTTAGATCAAACCTGTGGCATGGCTTCTAGTTAGGACAAAAACACGGCTTGTTCTTTAACTGTATTAACATTTAAAGGAAAAATATGAATACGATAAAATTACAAATAGAAAATGTAAAACATATCAAAAATTTCACAATAGAACTTCCTTTCGAAAAGGGGCTTTTTGCAATTACAGGCAAAAATGGAATTGGAAAAAGTACACTTTTTTGTGTGTTATCCAAATTAATTTACAAAAAAGCTCTTAATAAATTTTTAAGGGAAGGTGTAGACTCATCTTCAAAATTGACTTATTGGCAAGGTACTAAAAAAAATACCTGGATAAGATCCCACGATCATTGGAAGATGGAAAAATATTATAGAGAAAACAATGAAGAAATATTTTTCAATGGAAGTTTTGAGGCTGGAGTGCTATTCGGTTCAAGATTCAATAGTGTAAACAAGTCTTCATTAAAGATTTTTTTAGATAAATCTGGTTCTGAAACAACAAAAGAATTACTTAAAGTATTAGATGGAGCGGATAAATTTGTAATCGAAAATCTTGGACTTATTTTACATGACAATAATAAGTATTATTCAGACTTGAAGCGGTTATCTTATGAGTTACCTGATTTTGAAAGCGATTCTCGTAAAATATGGATCAAATATGCTGATTTTCCCTATTTTCTAAAATTAAAAGACGAGTTAGTCTCTTACGTTTTTTTGAGTTCTGGTGAATTATTGATGATAAATCTTTTGGATTTCATCAATACAACCATCTTGAGGAAAGAGTCAAAAGGTGACGAAAAATATCTCATCTTAATTGACGAAATAGAGCTTGCTTTACATCCTTCAGCTCAAGCTAGATTAGCTAAATTCCTGAGAGATATTTCAGAGAAATATAATTTTGTAATATATTTTTCAACGCATTCTATCCCAATCATCGAACAGACTTCTCCGTCAAATATATTTCATCTTCGTAAAGATATAACAGGGAACTTAAATTGCTATAATCCATGCTATCCGGTATATGCAACTCGTCACTTATATACAAACAATGGGTTTGATTATCTTTTGCTTGTTGAAGATAAACTTGCAAAAATTGTTATTGAGTTGATTATTGACAAATATTCTCTTACGGACAATAAACTTGTTAAAGTATTATCTTGTGGGGGATGGCGAAAAGTTTTAGAGTTACATCATGAGTTTGAATCTTTGAATATTGCTGGTTGTTCGTGCCAAATTATATCCATACTTGATGGTGACATTGAAAATGAATGTAAAGAAAAATATCCAGAGAAACAGCATCCTTATGCCACATTAACAAAATTTTTCCTTCCCATATCTAGCATTGAAAAAACAATTGAAAAAAAATTAATTAAATCTCCTGATGCTTTATTTGTGAAAGAACTTGGTGATAAATTTTTTAGTCATAGAAGTTTAGATGATATTTTATCT
>JBARRZ010000239.1:0-15536 GCA_049644465.1 Limnothrix sp. | reverse complement strand
GACCACACCAATACTATTGAGGGTTGTGGCTTCTCCACTGCGATCGCCCACCGCCCGTGAGAGAGGTAATGCTTGTTGGTAATAGTCGAGGGCTTCTTGCTGATAGCCTAAACGATAGTAAATTCTTCCAATTTGTTGGCTTGTAAGAGCTTGTCTCGATAAATTACCCTGCTGTTCGTAGCCTTTCAATGCATTTTTATAGAAAAGAATAGCCTGTTGATAACCTTCTAATGTTTCCTGCTGAAATGCAGCTCTTCCTTCATTAAATGAAATATCAGCTTCAGTTTCCTGTCCGGTTTGAGCGAGAAGTATAGGAGTTGGTGGGAGTTCTTGAGCTGTTGCCGTGCCACTCTCAGAGAGCATGACCGCACTACCGACTAGACCCCAAACCCAACGCGAAGCAACCATAGATTTTCCTCGACCCAGCACTTTTGGTGACACGAACTGCTCCCATTCTATCCCCATCCTTCCTTGGGGAAGGTGCTCTTAGAGGGTCAGGGGTTTCGATAGATTGCGGAACATACGAAGAACCCACCCCTGAGCCTTCCGAGGAGGGGAAATGTTTCAGGCTCAATTGAAATGACTACAAAAATGGAGTGACGGCGATCGCCTCTAGGGGAAGATGCCGTTTTTCTGCCGTGCGGCTATTGACTTGATAAATTTCGCGACTATCGATATCAAACGCCTTTAGCCAGCCGCTTTTGGTGTGGTAAACCCCTGTAAGATTTCTTCATGGACGCTCCCTAGGCTAAAACCGAATAATTAATAATTATTTTTGTAGACATTATTCCTCCAAACGTTAAAACATAGCAGCGAGTTTTAATAGTAGAAAAAATTTGGCATTACACTGAAGCTAGAAGCAATTTTTATTTTTATTTTTCTCAAATTTTAAAATATTTAAGCTGTGCCTTTGTTAGCTCAAAAAAATTTGCAATTTCATTAATCCTATATAGGCAGCACAGTTGTCAGAGGTTTTTATGTCCGATTCTTTTGTTAAGGGTATGCTTGTGACAATTATTGGTGAGGCAGTCTTGCAAGATCGATTTATTGCACTGCTCACAAAATCAGGCGCATCTGGCTATACAATTATTCCGGCTCAAGGGGCGGGCAGCCATGGCAGACGTATGGGTGATATTGCGGGATATAACACCAATATTGAAGTTAAAACTATTGTCAATCCTGCTCTCGCTGCTCAATTATTAGCAGATCTCAAACCGTTGCAAAAAAGTTATGCTTTAATTGCTTTTCAGCAACCTGTAGAAGGTTTTTTTGATTGAATTCCAAAAGTACTTTTCTAAATGTTGAAATTGATCGAGTTGCTTTTGCAATTACACTAATTTATTTGGTATGGATATAAACAGTGCTTATTTTTGAGCGATGGCAAAAGCTGATGACTATTTTAGGATTGCCAGAGAACAAAAAGGTTTTTCACGAATTAGTAACAGCTTACGAAGAACCTTGTCGGTACTACCATACGCTCGCTCATCTTGAAAATTGTTTGGTGCGTTTTGATGAAGTAAAGGATTTATTGCAATCACCAGAAGAAGTAGAATTAGCACTATGGTTTCATGACGTTGTTTATGATCCACATTCGACAACAAATGAGTCGGATAGTGCGGTATGGCTGAAGCATTTTCTAGAGAGTGGCGATCGCCCGCTGATTCAAATAAACCGAGTCTATAGTCATATTTTGGCAACACAATATCACTACAAAGTCACAGATTCGGATCGACAATTTATGCTCGATATCGACCTTGCTATTTTGGGCAGTACAGCGGCAGAGTTTCGCAAATTTGAGCTAAACATTCGTCGGGAATATGCTTGGGTTTCGCAGGAAACATATTGCCGCAAACGGGTTGAAGTGCTGCAATCTTTTTTCGGATATGCAGAACGTGTAAATTCTTGGCGATCGCCCATTTATCAGACAGACTATTTCCGAGAACATTACGAAGCACAGGCGGAACAAAACGTGGCCCAAGCGATTACTAGTTTGCAAGAAGGACGCTTAGAGGCTAAGTAGAGGTGTGAAAATAAGTTACTTGATTTTGCCAATTTCGCGGCCGACAGCTTCGATTTCAGCGTAGTTTTCATTCTCAGTTGCAATGAAGCTTGTTGCGCCAAAAAGTTCAAGAATTTCTTGTTGTTCGGGATTCTCTGGATCGAGTTTTAGTAATGCTTGCTGAACCTTTTCGCTGAAACCTTCGCCGTATCGCTCGTCAACTTCAGGAGAAATCACCCAGTGGTAATCGAAATAAGCAGGCGATCGCCAGATCACTTTTACTTTGTTGGTATCCACTTCACCCGCTTCGACACGACTCGTCCAGACTTGTTCGTTGAGCATGCCCGCATCATAGGTTCCGGCTTCGACAAGCTGAATGGTTACATCGTGGGAGCCGGAAAAACCGACTTCACCTTTAATATCTTCGAGGGTGACGCCAGCCTCTGCTAAATAATGTTGCGGCATCAAACGGCCGGAAGTTGAAGATTCGCTGCCGAAAGTCAGGGTTTTGCCTTTGAGCTGAGTTAGCTCTTCATCGCTCTCTAATTCGTCTAAACCGCTATTCACATTCGCAATTAAAACTGAGTGAAATTCTGCGTCAATATCTCGCTGGGCGATCGCCTCTGCCCCTTCCACTTGCAACCGCGCTTGCACACCAGTCAAACCACCAAACCAAACGAGATCAAGGTCGCCCACTTTAAATGCAGTCACCGCCGCCGTATAATCCGTCACTGGCTCGTATTCCACAGGAACCTCTAATTCCGCTGTCAAATAATCCGCCAAGAGATCGTAGAGCCGCAATAATTTTTCGGGGTCTTGATCGGGAATCGCCCCTACAGCCAAAGGTTGTACTGTCTCAACTTCTGCGGTGGTATTCGTTGATGACTCGTCAGTGGCGGTAGGTTGTTCTGGCGTAGAGCAACTCACCAAGCTTAGAGACACAGCGCAGAGTGCAGAAAGTAGAAGCTTTTTCATAGGAGCGATTCAGGAGAAATTCAGGAATTTTAAAATTACGTTCATTTAAGATAGCAGTAAAGCCCCTTCACTTCTACGTTTCCGCCCAATGGCATTTCTCAACTGGTATTTTCTGATTTTTTACGGCATTTCTTTGTCCTGTGGCCTCCTCATTTTTCGGACATGGCGATCGCCTGCACCTCGCCCCAAAGGATGGCTCTATAAAGCAATTTTGGTGTTGGGGATTACGTGGGGAACAACTTTTGTTTCGATGCAATGGGCGGCAATTGTGGGGCTAATTGCGTGGGGAATTTTGATCGTTATTCCGTCGTTGGGGTTGCGACGAGTTCAGACATTGCTTTACGGACAGCACTACCGGCAGGCTTATTATTGGTCGCTGGTACTCCGATTTTTTCACCCGTTTGATACGTGGTGGGAACAGCCCAAAATTATTCAGGCGCTGATAGCTGGGCAGCAGGGAGATTTCGCACAGGCGCAAGCGATTTTGGATCAATATGCCGACCGTCCGGGCTTTGCGGTGCAGCAGGCGATCGCCATAAATTATGTGATGCAATTCGATTGGGCCGGATTGCTCGAGTGGCTTAGTACAAAATCGACCCATCAGCGCGATCCTTTGCTCCGCATGTATTACTGTCGCGCCCTCGGTGAAACAGGCAATCTCCACGAACTTTTATTAGAACTGCAACCGTCGAAAAAAATCTTGCTCAAAGCAGGCGATCGCCGCACATTTAACTTAGTGCAACTGTTTGCCAGCGCATTCTGTGGCGAAGTCCAACTCGTTGAAAAATTGTTGGCAGGTTGCTTGGCTTTTTATCCCGCTGATATCAAAAAATTCTGGCTGGCGATCGCCTGGTATGCCGCCGGAGAAAAGCGCGTTGCCGAAAAACAATTAAAAACAATCGTCGATCAGCCCGATGCCGGTTCTCAAGAGGCGATTAAACTACGCATTCAGTCACCGCCGCAACCCGCTCAACCGTTATTGAAATCCGAGTCCTACTCGCTGATTGCGCAGCTCACACGAGATATCCAACAAGAAAACATTGAACGTTCCTACCAATCCCTCATCGAACGTCGTTCCTTTGCGAAACAAGGTTTTTCGATCAATACACTGCTGGTGGTGCTTAATATTGCCGTGTTTATTGCAGGTCTGGTGATGAATTTTAAAATTGGTCGCGATGCACTGTTGAATTTTGGAGGTTTTACGCCAAATGCTGTCTGGGCAGGTGAATGGTGGCGGTTAATTACGGCGACGTTTATTCATGTCAATTTTGCGCACCTGTTGACGAATATTTTCAGTTTGTATTTGCTGGGGCCATTTGTTGAACGGCATCTAGGACGGTGGCGGTACTTATTTATTTATCTCGCGAGCGGCATTGGGGCGATGGCTATTTTGCTCGGTTTAGTGACGCTTGCCCAAGGCGTTGATTTCAATAGTTTTCCCCGCTGGTCATTATTTCTTGTGGACGAAATTCGTTATTCTTATCGGCTGTGGGTCGGTGCTTCGGGATCGATTATGGGCATGATCGGGGCGATCGCCGTAATTCTGTTTCGCGGTTGGCGACGGGACAAATCCAAGCTGGCACTGCGCCAATTTCGCCTAATTCTCGGCATCACTATTTTTCAATTCGCGACGGATTTAACCTCTGCAAATGTGAGTTTCTATAGTCATTTTCTGGGTCTAATTGTTGGCGTTGCTTTGACCTTATTTCTCACCAGAAAACCAGCGCAAACGTCCCCTCAATTTTCCCGCTAACTCTCCCGCTCTCCGCGTCCCCCCATCACCAATTTCCCCCCGTCACATTTCCGGGCGATCGCCAATTTCTTTGACTTCCGTGCCGCCAAAGATCGCTTCATGGTGGCGATACCATTTAAATTCCAGCAGATTGTAAAACGGATCCTCAAGGAAGAAAGTTTTGTGTTCCGTCAACTTATCAGGAAATCTCAGACGCGGGCGATCGCGGAAGTTTAGATCATGCTTTTCAGCTCGCGCCAACGTTTCAGCCCAGTCCTTTTCATCCAAAAAAGTGATGCCAAAATGGCGCGGATAAACACCCTGTTGCGGCGACAAAACCTCCCGCGTGACATGAGCAACTAACTGATGTCCAAAAAAATCAAAAATAGCAGCCCCAGCATTTGCCCGCCCCACTTTACTGCCGAGCGCATCCGCATAGAATGTTTTAGCTAGCGTTGTATCCGTCACTGGAATTGCTAAATGAAATAACAGGCGATCGCTCATAATTTTTGCTCACTTAATGACATTATCAACAGAACTCCTAAGCTAATTGCTCCAAAAGTTCAACGTGTTTTTCTCCTCTACTTTGCCATAGATATATTGACGCAACTGTTCGATATGGCCGCCACTTTTTACCCACTTCAGCTAACTCTTGCACCGACATTTTGCGGTCTAGTTCATACAAATTACCCGCCGCAATTTGCAATCCCACATCATTTGTTGGCAACACATCCGGCCTCTGCAGCGTAAACATCAAAAACATTTGTGCTGTCCAAGGGCCAACCCCTTTCACCTGCGTCAAAATCTCGGTAACTTGCTGGTCTTCTAGCGACTCTAGCTGTTCAGTCGTCGGTAATCCCGCCAAAACTCTTTCAGACAAATCTTTTAAATAAGCAATTTTTCTGTACGGCAACCCAATTTCTCGTAACGTTTCGTCCGGGGTTCCTAATACTTTCTCCGGCGTAAGCTCATTTTTGTACAAATTCATTAGACGACGCTGTACTGCATTGGCCGAATCAACAGAAATTGACTGATACAGGATGGCGATCGCCACATTATAAAACACGGTATTGTTCAGCGAAGCCGCTTTATCCGCATAAACAAAATCCAGCGAGCGCGTTAACTCATACAGCTTTGGATCGCTATGCTGAAAATGCTTTTGTGCTTCTTGGTAAAGCCACGCCATCAAACTTTTCCTGTGAAATTTTTACTGATTTTGAGTAGAAATACAACGGAAACCATAACCTTGCTTTCGCAACTTTTCCATCATCTATTACCTAATTTGTCGCTTCAACTATCTCAGTACAGAGCTTTTGAGCGTTGCACTCTACCGAAAGGCTTTGTACTACGTTTTGACAGCCTAGCGTGCTCACACAGGATCATTCGCTACACTGAGATCACAAGGTTGTGGCTTCACTGTCAAGCTTTTTTCGCCATTAATACAAGCCAAATATGAGCAAGAACGATAATCCAGTTATTTTGGGATTTGCTGCCCTCCTAACCCTCGGCCTAATGGGCGGCGGACTTTGGGTTTTTAACAAATTCACGCCTGATTTTTTGAACAATGGCGACGGCAATAATTCGCTCTCATTACCGACTGGCGAGCAGGAAAGTGGGAAACAAAATGCGCAAAGTACACGCAAGTTAGAACAAGGAGAAGTTACCCTCCTCGGCGATACATTCAGTGGCTATAGTACGTTTCGGGATACGACGTTTCAGCAGACGTTAGCTGATGCGGGCATTAATCTCACTTACGACAATGAATTTGACCAAGCGAAACGGGCGGCGGCGATCGCCCAAGGAGATGCAGATCTCTACGTCACGACCCTAGATCAATTTGTAAAACAGCAACCCAACGGCAAAATTGTGGGCTTAATCGACCGAACGATTGGTGCAGATGCGGTGGTGCTCAACACCAAAAAATATCCGTCGCTCAAATCGCTTAACGACTTGAAAGAGCTACAAGCCAAAGAACCGCTCAGCATTAGTTACGCAGTCGATACACCCAGTGAATATTTGGCATTAGTGCTCAGCACCAGCTTTGAAAATTTTAATCTCAGTGACTTCGAAGCCAAGGAAGTTGTTGATGCTTCAGAAGCTTGGGCCGACCTGCAAGACCCGAATCAAAATGTGGCGATCGCCGTCCTGTGGGAACCCTTCGTTACCCAAGCCAAAAAACAAGGCTACACCGTTGTTCTCTCCAGCAAAGACGCCCCGACAGCCATCCTTGACGTGATCGTTGCCTCAGATCAATTACTCGAAGCCCGCCCAGACCTAGTCAGTGAATTTTTAGAATCCTATTATCGCCACATCGACGTCAACACCCGCGACCCCTCAAAACTCAAAAATCAAATTGCCGCTGACGGTGATCTATCTACCGACGAAGCCAGTGCCGTGCTCGCAGGGATCGACTTTTTTACCTCCATCGAAGCCCAAAACTGGATCAAAGACGGAACCCTCGAAAAGCGCATCAACGCCACCGCCGCCGTTCTCACCCTCTCCGGCGAGTTAAATCAAGTACCCAAAAACGCCACCAACCTATATACCGACGCTTACATCAGTGAAGCCGCCCAGAACACCCAAACCCTGATCGAACTAATCGATCTCGATAATCCCGAACTCGCCAAACGCCTCAGAGGAGAAGGCGAAACCATTGCTGTCACACCGACCGTCACCGAAAAAGAAATTAGCGAAGCCCCCGATATCGGTAACCTTCAAGTGCGCGGCGAAGTACAATTTGGCTCCGGTTCCGCCAACCTCGACCAAGCCAGCCAACAAACCCTCCAGCAACTCGTCGGACAAATCTCAGAATTCAACCCCAGCACCGTCGCCATTCGCGTCATCGGCCACACCTCAAAAACAGGCAGCTCCCAAGTCAACCAACAACTATCTCAACAGCGTGCTCAAGTAGTCGTTGATGCTTTACGAAACCAAGGACTCCAGCATAATATCCAAGCAGAAGGTAAAGGCTTTAACCTGCCTCTATCACAAATTAGTCCTGAAGACCCTCGTCAACAACGCACCGAAATTCGACTCGTTCGTCTTGACTAAAACCGAGAATCCCAAGACATCGGATTTTTATGGTCTAATTTTGATTACGCCTCACCTAAACACAAGAAAGCATCGTTTTATCAGCCCATGAGTAATGAACCCGATTTCCGTCCACCAAGCGAAGCCCAACAAGCACTAGACAAAGAAGCCCGTCTCCCCCTCACAGGTTGGCAACAAGAAGTCGATCAAGGCTTGAAATACGGACTCGAAGCAGCCGCAAGCATTAAAGATCGTACAATCTCAACCTTTTCACGCGGGGAATTGCCTCACTATGCAGGGATCAACACCTTCATGAAGGCTCCCTACATTGAAGACGTCAACAGAGTCGGCGAATTCGATGTAGCAATTGTAGGCGTCCCCCACGATTCTGGCACAACCTATCGTCCCGGTACTCGCTTTGGCCCCCAAGGCATTCGTCGCATTTCCGCTCTGTATACGCCCTACAATTTTGAGCTGGGCGTGGATCTCCGGGAGCAAATCAAGCTCTGTGACATTGGTGATGTTTTCACTATTCCGGCGAATAACGAAAAATCTTTTGACCAAATTTCTAAAGGCGTTGCTCATGTCTTTAGCTCCGGTGCCTTCCCTATTATTCTAGGCGGTGACCATTCCATCGGTTTCCCAACAGTTCGCGGTATTTGCCGTCATTTAGGCGATAAAAAAGTCGGTATTATCCACTTCGACCGTCATGTGGACACCCAAGAGACAGACCTCGATGAACGGATGCACACTTGTCCTTGGTTCCATGCAACTAATATGGCTAATGCGCCAGCGAAAAACTTAGTGCAGTTAGGGATTGGTGGCTGGCAAGTTCCTAGACCGGGCGTCAAGGTTTGTCGCGAGCGGGCAACGAATATTTTGACCGTGACTGATATTACGGAAATGGGCATCGACGCAGCGGCAGAATTTGCTATTGAACGCGCCATGGACGGGACAGATTGTGTCTGGATTAGTTTTGATATTGATTGCATCGATGCAGGATTTGTCCCGGGTACAGGTTGGCCGGAACCGGGCGGATTGCTTCCTCGTGAGGCTTTGGCTCTTCTTGGTAAAATTGTGCAGCGCGTGCCAGTGTGTGGGATGGAGATTGTTGAAGTTTCACCACCCTACGATGTGAGCGATATGACTTCGCTCATGGCTACTCGCATTATCTGCGACACCATGGCCCACCTTGTTCTGTCTGGGCAGTTGCCCCGCAAAGAAAAGCCGGACTACATCCATACAGAAGCAAACATGAATGTGGATGAGCCTTGGGAATAATATCTGTTAACTGATGAGCAGAAAGAGCAGTGTTGTTTTGCATTAATACAGCGGTCATTGAGCAAGAAAAGGTGAAGTTAAACGCTTTCAAAAACGAGGATCTTTTGTCTATTTTGCTAGCCTGTTATTAATAGTTAAGCAATGCTGTTTTTTATCTTTAAATGACAAAAGAATTGATAGATTTACAAGAGCCTGAGCAAGATTTTATTGGTGCGGAATTGCGTTGTGCTTACGAAAAAGCTGATGTGATCATTTTGCCAATTCCTTATGAAGCAACGACGACCTATCGCAAGGGTTGTGAGCAGGGGCCGATGGCACTTTTGGCGGCGTCAGATCAGTTGGAATATTATGATGCTGAGCTGGGTTGTGAAACTTGTTTTTCGGTGAATATTTTGACGCATGGGGCGATCGCCGACACGAGAGTTCAGCCAAATTTAGGCGCGGAGGAGATGCTCAAAGTAACGCGGGAAACGACGCAATCATTACTACAAGACCAAAAATTTGTGATTGCGGTCGGTGGTGAACATGCGATTACGACGGGGATTGTGCAAGGTTGTCTGGCGTTTGACCCGGAGCCTTTTACGGTGGTGCAGATTGATGCCCATACGGATTTGCGCGATACTTATGAAGGGTCAGAGCATAATCATGCTTGTGTGATGCATCGGGTGCTGGATCTGGGATTGCCAAGTTTACCGGTAGCGATTCGTAGTCTCTGTCAAGAAGAGGCTGATTTAGTGAAGACGCATAATATTCCGGTTGTTTGGGCGCAGGAGATTGCTCAAAATCCGGACTGGATCGAACAGGCGATCGCCAAAATTACGACCAAAAAAGTTTTTATTACGATTGATCTGGATGGTATCGATCCTAGCCTCATTGCAGGCGTCGGTACGCCTGAACCGGGCGGGTTGGACTGGTATAGCACACTCAAATTTTTACGACGAATTTTTCAAACTCACTACGTAATCGGCTGCGATGTGATGGAGCTTGCGCCGTTATCAGATAGCGTTGTTTCGGAATATACTGCTGCAAAATTAGTTTATAAATTAATTGGCTATTGGCACGATTCTCAGACACCAAAAAAATCAGTTTAAATAATATTAGTAGCAAGAAATTATTCACTAACAGCTGGCGCTTGATTCGCTGGAGAGTCCGATTCTGTCGGTGCTGCTGATGGTGGAACTACTGGTTTTTCAGTCTCGCCGCCGCACATTTCTGGTGCTGTTGTTTCTACTTCAATTGTGGCATAACCGGCTGTATTTAATAGTTGAGTGACGGCGATATCTGCCTGATCATTTGCGCGTTTTAAAATGCCTTGTTCGCAGGCGCTTAGTAATAGTTTGTCGAGGGTTTGCCGTTGGGCAAAAGTGACTAATTCGGGTGTGGTGTCGGGGCCAAGATTGAGAAAGCCACGATCATAGTCATAAATTTGAGACCGTTCGACGTCGATTTTTTTGTCGAGAATTACTGGGGCAGGCAGGGTGACAATTAGGCGATCGCCCGACTCCTGTACTGCTTGCGTTTCAATTTGACTGAGGTCGATACCCGCTCTCACTTCCCCATAAGCAATGTAGAGCACACTACTACGACCAAGAACAAATTTGCCGAGCTGACGTTCTTGCGACACAGGGACAACCGTTTCCATCGCAAATATTGTTGTCGTCAGCTCGCTCACACCCCGAATTTGCTGAACAATCAACAGCGGCATATCAATTTCTGGCTCTTGATTTTTGACCATCAACCAGCCGTCCATGTCCTGAAGCCAACGCCAGCCAAACTGGAAAAAAGACCAAAACGCAACAACTAGCAAAATCGCAATACCGCTACTACCGAGTAATAACGTCGTGCGCAAAATATTGAAAGGAAGGTGAAGTAGAGAGCGACGATCTCGCATAGTTTTTCGTCGTAACCTGATGATGGGGAATTTCGCAGCTCTATTGTAGCGATGCAGCTTCAGTTTTGCTGTTACCAATGCTTCTAATGTACTGTGCCCAGAATTACTTTGGGTAACCTGTTTTCACACCTTTGTTGATGTTTTTGTCCATAGTGCAATACCGCCTCCTTTCCCACGGGCGGCGATCGCCGTTTCACCCACATAAAAATAACTAAAAAACGGCAACTCAGAAATCGGCGTTTCATAAAATTTCTGTGCCGCAGCCATCCCACCGCGCATCGACCCATTATAAAACTGCGCCCCCGCAACCCTGACATTGAGCTGCGTAAAATCAAAAGCCAACAAACGTTTCTGTGCCTGAAACTTAATCCCACCCGACACCGCTAGCTTTAACAAACCAAGACCCACCGTATTAACCACAGTCCCCCGCTGCCACGCCGATTCAGCAATCTGCTCCTGCTCCGACAACGCCTCATACAAAATTGAAATCTTGACCCATCCCGGCAAATAACGCCCCTTACCCAAAACATTGCCCGCTTGTTTTTGCGCCTTTTTTGTTCCCGTGATAAACGTCAGTCGCCACTCCCCCAGCAACGATTCAAAAGGATAAACCCGTCTTTCCCGTTTTGCTTCCTTTTCTAGCCTCACTAAAAGTGCTAACAAAGTTTCGGAACTCGGACGTTCCTGTTGTAAATTGAGTTGGTCTATGGTTAATGTCATCAATAAAAAAGCACTTTATTTTATTTTCCAGCAAAACTTCTTACTCTGCTGGTAAATTTAAATTAGCGAATACCTAGGTGTTTATGATTAGTCGGTACAATCTTCCGGTAATACTTGAGGGCTACTCCCAAGGTTATTTCCTCATGTCGGACGATGACGACAACCTCGGTTGGTATTCTAGTCGGCAACGCACCTTAATTCCCCTCGATGACCGATTTCGCTACCCGAAGTCTTTACGCCGCAGTCTCAATCGCAACGAATTTACACCAGCCGTCAACCAAGCTTTTAAAGCAGTTTGTGAAGGTTGCGCTGATCGTGAAACAACGTGGATGTCACCGGAACTGATGGATATTTATCTGGCTTTGCATAAGGCTGGTTGGGCGCACAGCTTTGAGACATGGCAAGGTGACAAGTTGGCTGGTGGTGTTTTAGGGGTAGCGATCGGTGGTGCTTTTGTCGGAGAATCGATGTTTTTCAATATTCCCAATGGCTCAAAAGTGGCAATGGTGCTGCTTGTTCAGCATTTACAGAAACAGGGATTTATTATGTTTGACGCTCAGTTACAAAATCCCCATTTGGAACGATTTGGTTCCTATGTAATCGACAGTAATGAGTACCGACAAATTCTCCAGAAAGCGGTACGGATGCAATGCAAGTTTAATTCGTAGATCTGAAAGTTGTAATCTCAGTTTGATTTAGCGGGGTTGTGACTATTATTTACTAAGAAATTCAAAAAATAAGTCAGAGAAAATATTGGGTGGTGATCAGGCGATCGCCGCCTTTTTTACGATTTCGATTATTAAAGCCCTGCGATCCTAAGTTGAATTTTCTTTTCCCGATCCCCAAACTCACAACGCGAAGATTAGGATTAAAGCAAAAGCTGCCCAAACTCACCGCCTGTGCCATGTTCTTTAAACAGCAAAGTCAACATCGGATTTTATTAAAAGCTTTCACTGCGCTAGGGCTGGGATTGCTCAATGCCAACATGATGTTGTCGCCACTGACTGCGGCCGAAGAAATTGATTTTATCTATAGCCCCCTGATCGAATCTTTAGATGTCGGCTCCCTCGAAACTTTTGCGATCGATGGCACCATTCCCCCAGACTTGAAGTTTTATTTGAACCTCGTTGATGCCAGTCCACAAGAGCTAGCTTTGTTGCAAACTGCATTGACAAGAAGAGTCGAAATTGATCCGATTTTACTAGCGCGTGTTTTCAAAACAGATGAGGGCGATCGCCTACTCACTTCCTTTGGTGAAATCGTCAAAATACAAGGAGGACGTAACGCGAAATTTGCCCTTAGGGGAGCAATTATCAACTCCGCTTTTGACGAACAAGGTTTAACGCTGCTTAACGTTTTAAAGAATCTCCAAGTCAATGTTCAAGTTGATATAGAAAACTTGTTTAGATTCGCCGGCAGCATCAAAGTGATTGTCGATGGCACAGAAAAATTTGTGAATGAAGTCGAACGACTATCGCAGCAAGAGGCCAAACCCTTCCGATTCGTCAACTACGCAAGACGCCCAGATCTCAGGCAACAAACAACGACTCCCATCAAGACCGAAACTTGGTTGCTAAACGATGCGGAACGAGACCGTGAATTTTATGTTTTAGTCCATCGACCCCAAACATTAGTCGGCGAAAAAATACCCGTCGTTGTGATCTCCCATGGGCTAGCTTCTCAGCCAGAAGAGAAATCAAAATTAGCGCAACATTTAGCCAGTTATGGTTTTGTGGTTGTTTCGCCGCAACATCCGGGCAGTGATGAGGCTTATCTTCGAGGCTTCATTGAGGGTTATCATCGCCAGATTTCTGATCTAAATGAGTTTATCAATCGCCCGCTGGATATTACTTTCACTTTGGATGAGTTGGAGCGGCGTAATGCGACTGAGTTCGCGGGCCGTCTTGATGTTGAGCATGTAGGAATTTTTGGGCATTCCTATGGTGGTTATACGGCGTTGGCGGTGGCGGGGGCTTTTCCTGTGCCAAATCTTGAGCATTTGGAGCGTGATTGTGGGGCGGAGTGGGGCGTTTTTAATAATGCGCTGTTGTTGCAATGTCGTGCGCTTCAGCTGGAGTCGCCGGCTGGTAATTTTCGGGATGAAAGAATCCAAGCGGTCGTGGCGGCAAATCCGGTGAATGCCAGCATTTTTGGGGAGGAGGCTCTAAGTGAAGTGAAGATCCCGATTACGGTGATCGCGGGGAGTTATGATCCGGCGACGCCTTTTATTTTTGAGCAGGTGCGTTCTTTTCCTTGGCTGGATACGTCGGAAAAATATTTGGTGCTAGAGGAGGGGCAGGCTCATATTGATATTTCTAAGTTGGATTTGGGTATTTCTCGGTTGTTGGAAAGAATTCCGAGTCTGAATTTGCCGAGTCCGAATTTGCTAAATAATTATAGTGAGGCGATCGCCCTTGCTTTTTTCCAAGTGTATGTAGCGCAAAATGAACAGTATCGTCCGTATCTCAACCCGGCCTATAGTGCTTATCTCAGTGAAGGGCAAGAGTTTAAGGCATTTATGGTGACGGCAAAATCTGTCGGGGAATTAGAGGCGGCGATCGCCGAATTTAAGCGCGAGTATCAGATTGACACTGATAATTAATCTGAGTTTGGGTCAAGGATTTAGAGAAAAAGAGACACGGGGACGCGGGGACAAGGTGACACGGAGATTTATGGTGAGCCAAAACAAAACCTTTTTCTATAACCTCTCTCCGTCTCCAACTCTCCGCGTCTCCGCGTCTCCCCCTCTCCCCCTCTCCGCGTCAGCATTTCAGCAAACTCAGGTCAATCAAATTTTTAGCCTGTCAGTGTGTCGCTCTATTCAAAAGTGGGGCAGAGGTGAACAACAATTTTTGTCTAGCTGTCTATTCACCTCTGACTGTCAGCGATAGAGCCTAAGCGTCGATAAATAGATCTTGGCCTTCTTGCATCACTTTATAGCTAGCGACGTCAGTGGGTTCTTTGCCCATCGCCATCATTTTTTTCGCGACGCCGGGTAGGGGAATACCCACAAAAGAATCAACCCATTCCACATTTTTGCCGCTGCAAACTTCAAATTTTGAACCGTGGAAAGGGCAAGTAATTACACCATTTTCGAGTTTTCCTTTCGCCATAGGTAAGCCGAGGTGGGGACATTTGTTGGCGATCGCACAATACTGATTGCCGACTTTTGCGACGAGGACAGCCTGACCATTTGCCTTTACCTTGAGCGCTTTGTCCGCGCTGACATCAGCCGTTTTTGCAACTTTTGTTTTTGTCATGATGTGAAAATCCTGTCTAATAACAAGCGTCTAAATTGTCTTAATAATGGTCAAATCATACAGGATCCGGCTGTGTGCAGAGATGTATCGTTTCAAACTGCTTACAAGTCCTTACAGAGCTTATGCTCTTTGTTAAGAGAAACTTATTTGATCATGAGGACAAAATCGACTCAGCTTATAAAATGCTCTCGTAAATCTTGTGATTGTTCTGGCAGGCGATCGCCTAATTTCAGTTTGTGATCAATTGTTTTTTCGCTTTGTCTGTTTCGGTTACTTGCTTGCTTTCCCAGTCGAGCATGGCAACTTTTCGATCCAAGCCCCAACGGTAACCACCCATCGCGCCAGAGCTACGAATGACTCGGTGACAAGGAATGAGAAAACTGACGGGGTTTCGCCCAACTGCGTTACCAACGGCCCGACTAGAAGTTGGTTTGCCGATAGCGTTGGCGATCGCCTGATAGGTTGTCGTTTGAGCAAAGGGAATATTTAATAATTCGCGCCAAACTTGAAGCTGAAATGCGGTTCCTTTTAGATGCAAACTGAATGCGCCAGTATCGATTGGGTCGTGATCAAACAGGCGATCGCCTACTAACTTAATCTTGCTATTGTCGCGATGAATTATGGCATTCTTCCATTCTGTCTGTAGAG
>JBARRZ010000238.1:0-8472 GCA_049644465.1 Limnothrix sp. | reverse complement strand
CATCACACATGGCGCGGAGGTCTCTGATTTTGGAAACCATTGAAGGAATAAAGCTTTGACCACCAAAACCGGGGTTAACACTCATAATCAAAATGAGGTCACAAACATCAAGCACGTGCTCAATGATGCCGAGTGGTGTAGAAGGATTGAGGACAACACCAGACTTCTTGCCAAGTTCACGAATCTGGCAGAGGGTGCGGTGGAGGTGAGGCGAAGCGTTGTGCTCAGCATGGACAGAGATGAAGTCAGCGCCAGCTTTAGCGAAACTAGCAACGTACTTTTCGGGTTCAACAATCATCAAATGCACGTCGATCGGCTTCTTGGTGTAGGGGCGAATTGCTTCAACAATCATTGGGCCAATGGTGATGTTGGGTACAAAACGACCATCCATGACGTCAACGTGAATCCAGTCCGCGCCCGCTTCATCGACTGCTTTAATTTCTTCGCCGAGACGGCTAAAATCTGCAGAAAGAATAGACGGAGATATCGCAATTTTTTTGTCAGTCATGGTAGGTCGAGTCCTTATTTCTCAAGAGTTCTGGATTGGTATCAATATTAACAAAAGTTCGTATCAATGTTTTTGGATGACTTGACTCTTTTAAGAATTTTCCTTAGTCAATGCTGGGTTTTGTTGACATTTCTGGCGATCGCCTAATGATTCGGAGGACGTAGCGGATTCTCAGATTGCATCGGTAGCAAAATACTATTTAGCGCCCGTAGCTGCTCTGGCGTTCCCATACAAATCAGCGCATCACCCGCCAAAATCTGCGTATTGCCCGTCGGGCCGGGAATCAAAGAATTATCTTTTTGGCGACGAATTGCTAAAACTAACGCGCCAGACTGTACCCGTAAACGCGCCTCGCTCAAAGTTTGGCCGATATAAGCATTAAATTCACTGTCGAGTTTGATTTCTTCCAAATAATAAGATCGTTGGCTGCCAGTCAAAATACCATCCACAAAATCCATCACCTGAGGGCGCAAGGCCGCTGCCGCCAGACGACGTCCACCACTCACGTACGGCGAGACCACAGACTCTACGCCCGCACGTTGCAACTTATTAACCGCTTCCTCTGTACTAGCGCGAGCAAGGGCCCGAATTTTACCGTTGATCGTTTTCGCTGAGAGGACTGTGTAAAGATTTTCGGCATCAGACCGTAGCGCCACGATCAAACAGTGCGCTTGTTCAATTCTGGCGTCTAAAAGGGATTGATCTAGCGTCGCATCGCCTTGCAAGCAGACGTAACCCAGCTCCCGCGCTTCGTTAATTTTTTCCACATCGGAATCAATGATGATAAAAGGAATATTTTCTTCAGTAAATTCCTTCGCCACTTGACCACCCGTCCGACCAAAGCCACAGATGATGTAGTGGTTGTTGAGGCGATTGATTTGTTCTTGTTGTTCTAGCAATTTTTTGCGCTCCTGCACATAGCCGCCAATCATCGCTTCGGTAAATCGATTGACGATATAGCCAATATTAATCACGCCTAGAACGATGAGGGCAATGGTGATAAAACGAACGCTCGGACTTTCCATGTCCCCGACTTCGGTAAAGCCAACAGTGGAGATGGTGATCATGGTCATGTAGGCGGCGTCGGAGAGTGACCAGCCTTCGACGAAGACGTACCAAGCTGTGCCGATACCGCAAAGGCTGATCAGGGTGAATGTGCCTAGGAGCAGTTGATTTTTGAGTCGTTGATATCGTTGCTCGACGCTATACACAGCTGCCTACCTCAAATAATCTTGACAGTTTAGTAGGGATTTTTACCTTCTTTGTCTTGTGATATGACTTAAACTCAATAAAACACAATTTTTCCTATCGATATCATCTTGCGTTTTGTCGTAAAAGATGAATCGCTAGCGTAACTCAACCTTGGTTGGGTTGCTGATCTTTAAAATCTATTAGGAGCAACTCGTGAGTCCCCAAACGCTACTTGACCATTCCCCTACTGCTACGTTTGATCGGGCTGATTTTGATCAGTATGTGATGAATACCTACGGGCGTTTTCCGGTGGCGATCGCCAAGGGGGAGGGTTGCCGTCTGTGGGATACGAACGGCAAGGATTATCTGGATTTTGTGGCGGGCATTGCGACTTGTACTTTAGGCCATGCCCACCCGCTCTTGGCTGAAGCTGTGAGTGAGCAAATCAAGAAACTGCACCATGTGTCTAATTTGTTCTACATCCCGGAACAGGGCGCGTTGGCGAAATGGATTGTTGAGCATTCCTGTGCGGATAAGGTTTTCTTCTGTAAGTCTGGTGCGGAGGCGAATGAAGCGGCCATTAAACTCGTTCGCAAATATGCGCACACAATGGTGGAATTTTTAGAGCAACCTGTTATTCTCTCTGCGGTCTCTAGTTTTCATGGTCGGACTTTAGCGACGATCACAGCGACGGGGCAACCAAAATATCAAAAGAATTTTCACCCGCTACCTGATGGGTTTGCGTATGTGCCCTATAACGATATTCAGGCGTTAAAAGAGGCGATCGCCGACTGTGATGAAGGCAATCGTCGTGTGGCTGCAGTCATGCTCGAGGCGCTGCAAGGGGAAGGCGGTGTGCGGCCCGGTGAGGTGGAATACTTCAAAGCCGTGCGTCAGATTTGCGACGAAAATAATATTTTGTTGGTGCTCGACGAAGTGCAAGTCGGTGTTGGCCGTACGGGCAAATATTGGGGTTATGAAAACCTCGGCATCGAACCCGATATTTTCACTAGTGCAAAAGGTCTAGCGGGCGGCATTCCCATCGGCGCAATGATGTGCAAAGATTCCTGCGCTGTCTTCGGCCCCGGTGAGCACGCGAGTACTTTCGGTGGTAATCCTTTCTCCTGCGCTGCCGGTTTAGCTGTAGTGAACGCGCTTGAATCAGAGAATTTGCTGGAAAACGTTAATGCACGCGGCCAGCAATTGCGTACAGCCCTCGAAACCCTCGCCGCGAAGTACGACTACTTCATCGAAGCACGGGGTTGGGGTTTAATTAATGGCTTAGAGATTAAGGCAGACCTCGATCTCACTTCGATTCAAGTCGTGAAGGCGGCGATGGAAAATGGCTTATTAATTGCCCCTGCTGGCCCGAAAGTTCTCCGCTTTGTACCGCCTCTTATAGTCTCTGAAGCGGAAGTTGACGAGGCGATCGCCATCCTCGATAAAACATTGGC
This sequence comes from Limnothrix sp., assembly GCA_049644465.1. Classification (GTDB taxonomy): domain Bacteria; phylum Cyanobacteriota; class Cyanobacteriia; order Cyanobacteriales; family MRBY01; genus MRBY01. Next base: position 5,319 of record JBARRZ010000238.1, on the reverse strand, counting down.
TGAACTCAGTATCTAATCATAAGTTCTGAGCCTAAACACAAAAACGAAAGCGGCTAGTTATTCTCATCAGTTGGGAATAACTAGCCGCTTTTTGTATAGGGTCTAACTCAAAGTGTTTTTTATGAGGCGATCGCCACCTCTTCTGGTTCAACACCTTGAGCATTTGTCTTAGATTTCAATTGATTTTGCAAGGTTTTATATTCAGCCAATTGTTGTTCAATTTCAGATTTCACTTCACGGCGATAATCTAAGAAATGTTCCATATAGGCACAAACACTAAGATAACTACCAAGTCCCCCCGGATTGTAGTGAATCATTTGAAACAGATAAACCCAAAATTTTACACGTGTTTTATAAATAACGCCCTGCTGAAAACAAACAATCAATAATGCTTTAAGGGCATACCAGTCAAATGGCTTTTTCGCTCTTTTCTCTTTAACAGGGTAATTCGCTTCCCCTAAGATTCGGTAACAACGATAAGTCCGATCTAAAAACTTAATAGGATCATACAAATTCCAAAAACCATTAATGTATTCCTCAGCAATTTCTTCAATGGGACGAGTGGGCACAAAGTTCATCAATGTTGTCTGATTAATGTCTGCGGCTTGCCCCAGCATCCGACTTTCTTTTTCGAGGCGATGCATCAAAGCAGTGTCTGGCAAAGCTTGCAACATACTGAATAAGGCTAGAGGAATATTTGTTTTTTCCACAAAAGCTACGATGCGATCGCCTGCCCCAGATTTTTCTCCGTCAAAACCAATAATAAATCCAGCCATCACCCGAATCCCAGAGCGGATAATTTTATCCACAGATTCGCTTAAAGTATCGCGGGTATTTTGGAATTTTTTAGTTACTTTGAGACTGGCTTCATCAGGCGTTTCAATGCCTAAGAAAACAGAACCAAAATTGCAAGCCACCATCATATCCATTAGCTCTTGATCCTGCGCCAAATCAACAGAAGCTTCCGTGTTAAAAGAGAACGGATAACCTTTTTCTGCCATCCATGGTTGCAACTCTTTTAGTAATAGTTTGACGTTGCGCTTATTACCGATGAAATTATCATCAACCATGAAAACAGTTTCCCGCCAACCCAACTTATAGAGATATTCGAGTTCTGCGATTAATTGTTGAGGTGTTTTTGTACGAGGTTTTCTACCGTAAAGGACAATAATGTCACAAAATTCGCACTGGAAAGGGCAGCCACGAGAAAACTGAATCGACATCATGGCATAGGCTTTCAGGTCGAGCAGGTCATAGCGGGGAATCGGAGTATTCGTGACATCAGGCTTCTCGCCGTTACTTCGAAATATGCCAGACTCTGCTCCTTGCTCTATCGCCTCGACAAATAACGGGATCGTAATTTCCCCTTCGTCTAGTACCAAATAATCTGCCCCAGCATCTGTACATTCGTGGGAAAGAGATGTGGCGTAAGGGCCACCAATGGCGACTTTTTTGCCTTTACTTTTTGCTGTTTGAATTAAAGTACGTAGATTGGCGCGGTGGACAATCATGCCAGAAAAAATCACCAGATCTGCCCAATCCCAATCAGTATCAGTGACTTTGCGGACATTGCAATCAACGAGTTTCAGCTCCCATTCTTTTGGCAACATTGCCGCGACAGTAATTAAACCCAGAGGTGGAATAAATGTTTTTCGCCCTACCAATTGAATCGTTTTTTCAAATGACCAAAAGCTTTTGTGAAACTCAGGATAAACGAGTAGGGCTTTCATGGGTAAAACTTTGTATAGAAAACAGTAGTTTTATCTTAATCATGATGTTGGGTATTGTCATAAGTTAGTTGTATTAGTTGACAAAAAGCAGAGACTTTCCTTATCTCTAAGAAAAATCTCTGCTTTCTAAATTATTTTGCTGAAACTAACTTAGCTGGCGATCGCCTCTGGAGTTTCCACCTTTTCTGTCACCTCACGTTCTTTGATTTGCTCTTGATAATTAGCCAATTGCATTTCAATCTCTGCTTTGACAATTTCACGATATTCAAGGAAATGTTCAATTTGAGCACAAACTGTCAAGTAGCTAGAAATACCACGACGATTGTGAATAAATATTTGTGAGAGATAATACCAGAAACTAAATCTTGTCTCTCTCACGACTCCTTGTCGCCAGCAGATAATAGCTAGAGCTCGTAAGATTGTCCATTCAAAAGGCTTTTTTGCTTTGGTTTTGCGGGGCTTAGGATTTTTGTGGCAAGGTGCTTCACCTAAAATGCGGTAGTGCTGATAAGTACGATCTAAATATCTTTGAGGATCGTATAATTTGTAAAAACCTCTGACAAATTCTTCGGCAATTTCTTCGACCGGACGAGTCGGTACAAAGTTCATCAAAGTGGTCTGGTTGATATCACCGGAGTCGGAATTTTCAAGCAGACGACCTTCTTTCGTGAGGCGATGCCACAAACCAGTGTCTGGAAGCACCTGCAACATACTAAAAATGGCAGTGGGAATCGTACTTTCTTGGACAAATTCAACGACGCGATCGCCCGCCCCTTTTCTCTCACCATCAAAGCCGACGATAAAGCCAGCCATGACTCGTAGCCCAGAGCTAATAATTTTGTTGACTGATTCACTGAGAGGATCGCGGGTGTTCTGAAACTTTTTAGTAACTTCTAAACTATCTTCATCAGGTGTCTCAATCCCTAAGAAAACAGTACCAAAATTACAGGCTGTCATCATATCCATTAGTTCTTGATCATTAGCTAAATCAACAGATGCTTCTGTGGCAAAAGAGAATGGATAACCCTTTTCTTCAATCCATGGTTCCAGTTCTTTTAATAGCAGTTTGACATTGCGTTTGTTGCCGATAAAATTGTCATCCACAAGGAAAACAGTGCGCCGCCAACCTAAATCGTAGAGGCACTCTAACTCCGCAATTAACTGTTTGGGTTCTTTTGTTCTCGGCTTGCGTCCATAGAGCACAATAATGTCGCAGAATTCGCACTGGTAAGGGCAACCTCGCGAGAATTGCACCGACATTTCTGAATACGCATTTAGATCCAATAGATCGTAGCGAGGAATGGGCGTAGTGGAAATATCAGGCTTCTCTGTAGCGCGATAAGTACCGGATTCTTCACCGTTGGCGATCGCCTCCACAAACATTGGAATTGTGATTTCACCCTCATCCAAAATGAGATAATCAACCTTTCCTTTTAGATCAGCAGAAAAAGCTGTCGCATAAGGCCCACCAATTGCTACTTTGAGATTTCGTTTTTGTGCCTCATAAATCTGATCCGCAATGTCATATTTCTGGACAATCATGCCAGACATAATCACGATTTCTGCCCAATCCCATTCCGCTTCAGTCACCGCACGGATATTGCGATCTACTAGTTTAAATTCCCACTCCTGAGGCAAAATTGAGGCAACAGTAATCAAACCCAACGGTGGTAACAAAGCCTTACGACCAATTAACTCAATCGCCTTCTCAAATGACCAGAAGCTCTTGGGGAAAACTGGATAAATCAGTAATGCGCGCATACTTTTCCTATCTCAAAAATATTCTGAAAAACAATAAAAGAAAACTTGGTTGACGTCACTAAAGCCCTTTAAAAGGTTGTAGCTTAGTCTTACTAAAACGTCAAAGCCCTAAGCATTAATGAAACGACGCTTTTCCTTATTTAATTGTTACTTCGCTAACAGCGAAGATTGGCCCAACCATTGCCATCGACATCGCATTTTCAAGGATTTCACCAGTAATTTCGACTTCTTTTCCTTTCTGTTTTAGATCTGCAGCCAAGTCTCTCAGCTCATAAGTTGTGCCATCTTCAGCAACTAACACCCATGTGCCAACGCCGATATCTTTTTTGTCAATTGTGCCTGTAATTTTGATCATTTTAATAGTTCTGAATGTTGTGTTTTGAAATTTGAGATTTTCGAAAGTCGCGCTAATATTTGTAGCTAATCCGTTTCTTGAGCTTGTCGCTGACCTTCACGAATAAAAGATTCAATTAACTCCACGTTTTCTATACTGCCGAGAATGGCTGGCGTTCTTTGGTGGAGATGGGTTGGGACGTAATCAAGCAACGGAATTGTACCTGTGCTCGCTTTACCGCCAGCTTGCTCAACTAACCAAGCGACGGGAGCTGTTTCGTAGAGAAGTCTGAGTTTCCCTTCTGGTTTTTTTGTTGTGCCGGGATAAAGAAAAACGCCACCTTGCATCAAAATGCGGTGTAGATCGCCGACTAATGCGCCACTGTAGCGGGCGGTATAACCGTCGTGGCGGTGCATGTAGCGAATATATTCGCGGATGGATTCTTCCCACTGCCAGAAGTTACCTTCGTTGACGCTGTAAATCTCGCCATGTTTGGGCATGGTGATGTTTTCTTCGGCGAGAATAAATTCGCCAAGGCTTGGATCCAAGATAAAGGAATGGACACCGTTACCGATGGAATACACCAGCATGGTTGAAACACCAAACAGAATATAGCCTGCGGCGATTTGTTTGTGTCCGTCTTGTAGTAAGTCTTGGGCTGTGCCGTCGATGTCGTCGCCTTCTTGTTGGCGAAGAGAAAAGATTGCGCCGACGTTGAGGTTGATGTCTACGTTTGAGGAGCCATCGATTGGATCGTAAAGGAGGGTGTAGCGGCCGATGGGGCAGTTTTCGGGGATGTAGTAGGGTTTCTCCATTTCTTCGGAGGCGAGGCGACAGACTAAACCGCTTTGTTTGAAGACGGAAATAAAGACGTCGTTGGCGTAGAGATCCATGCGTTTGACGGATTCGCCTTGGACATTTTCTTCTCCGGTGAAACCGAGTGCGCCTTCGACTAATCCGGCTCTGCTGAGGCGGCGGGCAACGAGTTTGCCGGCGAGGGCGATCCGATTCATGATCGCGCTAATATCTTGTGCTTCTGTGCTGAAGTCTGGGAATTGCTGGAGGACGTGGCGGGACAGGGTGGTGCAATCGCGGTCTAAGCTTGGGCTATCTGCGAAATCGGTGCTTGTTTCTGACATAAATGCTCCGTGATGATAATTCACTTCCATGGTAGCGATGGTGTCTGGAAATGGTTTCTCGCTACGGTTTTTTTTTGCGAAAGTTTGGGTTCTGGGCGATCGCCTTCAATTTTTTATTTAATGTGAGTTCGGGTTGAGAATTTGCAGGAAAGCCTTTAGAAAAAGGGAAACTCGGAGATCTGGGGACAGAAACGATGTTGGCAAACCTTAACGCCAGCCTATGAACAATCATCACGAGCCTGATCTTCAAAGTTGGTGACTGTTACCATGCCAATTAAGTATATTTTGAGCTGATTGTCTGTCTATGTTTCATCGTCGCGCTAGTGGTGTTTTGCTACATCCCACGTCTTTACCG
>JBARRZ010000237.1:0-3047 GCA_049644465.1 Limnothrix sp. | reverse complement strand
GATGCTAACCCACAATATTGGGTCAGTTATTGTCGCAAAACCCCACCCAAAATTAGAAGATGCATTAGTCGCAGTCGGGCTAATTACCGAGCAAGATATTTTGCAGCTACGTGCCTTGGAAATTGATTTACACGTGACCACAGCCGGCAAAGCAATGACGAGCCCTGTTGTGGCTGTGCCGGAGACGGCATCTTTAATCTATGTCAAACAAAAGATGGAAGAAGCCAGAACGCATCGTCTTGTTGTTGAAGGTGCGCAGGGAGAATTGGTCGGTTTGGTGACTCAGTCTAATTTGATTGAAGCGATCAATCAGAATGAAATGTTTAAACTTGTGCGTTTTCTGGAGCAGCAAGTGGCAGAACGGACATATGAGCTGGCAGATCTCAATAAAAAGCTAAAGCAAGAAGTGGAAGAACGCCGTAAAGCGGAGCGTCGTATTCGTCGTTTGTCTCTGATTGACGAACTGACAGGGCTTTATAATCGTCGCGGTTTTTTCTTGCTAGCGGAGCAGGAATTAAAGTTGACAGAGCATCGTGACCTGCCTTTTTCATTATTTTTTATGGACGTTGATGATCTGAAGAAGATCAATGACAGTCTGGGCCACGAGATGGGTGATCAGGTGATTCTGGATGTGACACAGCATCTAAACGGGTGTTTTCGGAAGGCGGATATTTTGGCGCGTTTGGGAGGGGATGAGTTTACTTGTTTTGCGCTGGCGAGTAAGAGCGAAGCGGAATTGGTGATTGAACGATTAGAGAGGGCGATCGCCGCCTTTAATAACCTGAAAAAACGTCCTTACAAAGTCTCAATTAGTATCGGCTACGTAAGCTTTGACGACTACCAAGAACTATCATTGCGCGAGCTAATCAAACAAGCCGACGAAAAAATGTACAAACAAAAAGCAGAAAAAAAGCAAAAAGCTAAACAATCCCATTTTGAAGTCAGTTAATCAAAAAAAAGTTAGTTGCAATTTGAGCCAAAATTTGCCTAAACAATCCACCAACTTGTAGAATTATGAGTTCTGGCAGCCAGCAGAATCATTTATAAAGAACAAAGCTATCCGTAATCATTATGAGTAAGCGTTTACAAGTCGTCCTCAGTCAGGACGTCCGCAAACTAGGCAGCAACGGAGATCTCGTAGAAGTTGCTCCCGGTTATGCCCGCAACTACCTTTTACCCCAAGGTATCGCCTCCCTAGCAACCCCCGGTATTTTGCGTCAAGTCGAACAACGCCGCGAGAAAGAACGTCAGCGTTTACTTGCCGAGCTAAAAGAAGCAGAAGATCGCAAAGTAGCGCTTAAGACTGTCGGTAAGCTCACAATCCGCAAGCAAGTCGGTGAAGAGAATCAAATCTTTGGTACAGTCACAACCCAAGACGTTGCTGACACGATTAAAGAAAGAGCAGGTCAAGATGTTGACCGTCGTGGCATCACTATTCCTGAAATTAGTAAGCTCGGTCACTATCAAGCGCAGGTCAAACTTCACCCTGAAGTAACCGCGAACGTTGATTTTGAAGTGATTGCGCTATAAAATCTTCGTCTTCTTCAATTGATTTTGAAAACAAAAGCATGAACTAAAAAAGAGGACAGCTAAGATGTCCGCTTTTTTTATACAAATGATTCGCTAACCGTTGGTAGCCGATTTACAAACTACTAGAGTCGAGGCTTTGAGCTTCTTCTGAGGTTGTGGGTAAATGCAGGCCGCATTCTTGTTTTAGTCCGCGAAAACGGGTATCGCGCTCATTTTCATCGCTGGCCATGAGTGGACGGCTGGAATGCCAATCGCCGACTGTTACGTAGCCCTTGTCAAAATAGGGATGGTAAGGCAAATCATGTTTGGTTAAATACTGGTAAATGTCTTTTGCGTTCCATGTCAAGATTGGGTGAATTTTGTAGTGTTCGCTTTGCTTGGTCACGTAGCCCAAGGTTTTGCGATGGTCAGTTTGGTTTTGACGCAACCCGGCTAACCATGCTTTTGCGCCCAGCTCTGCTAATGCTCGCTGCATCGGTTCTACTTTGCGGATGTGATCGTAACGATTGAACGCCTCGATGTTGTCTTGTTCCCACAATTTGCCGTGGAGGGCTTCCATGCGGGCGGGGCTGATGGGTGATTGGTAAACTTTGAGATTGAGCTTGAGGCGTTGGGTTAGTTCTTCGGCAAAGCGGTAGGTTTCTTCGGGCAAATAACCGGTATCAATCCAGACTACGGGGATATTTGGGATAACGCTGGTCACAAGGTGCAGCATCACTGCGGACTGGATACCGAAGCTGGTACTCATGATCAAGCCTTTTGGGAAGGTCTGTTTTGCCCAATCGACGGTGGCGATCGCCGAAGCATCACTTAGCTTTTGATTAACCGTCTCAAGATCCAAGTCCGGCATCATTGTCCCACCCATCTGCATATCGCCCATTGTCATTCCTTGATTTTGGGAATTAATCATGTGCTCGCGAGTATCGTGGTGGGAAAGATGCAATTGTGGCATGCTCTTAAAAGGTTGATGAGTAAGTTAATAAACTCGTTGGAAACAGAGACTTTATCGCTGATCAATTACAACTTTTTCAGTTTATAAATGAAGGCGATCGCCTGTAAAAATAGCAGTTGTTTCCCAACGATAGGAAGATTACGTCATGAATGCTTACAAATTATTAGACTCATTGTAATCGAGAATTTCGCGAATTCTGTTGTGGATTTCCTAACCACCACCGGACGGTTGCCCAATCTACTAAGCTTTCAATTGCTGCCGTTGCCGCCACCTTTCCGCAAATCTCGCCCGTCGCGCCTCAGTCAATGCCTCAACACAATAAGGACAAGAAATACCAATTTCATATTCAGCAGAAGCCTTATCCTCATCATCAATCGGGTGACCACAGGCATAACAAAGCTCATAGTTGCCCTGCTCTAAACCATGTTTAACCGTCACTCGCTCATCAAAAACAAAACATTCCCCTTTCCAGAGGCTTTGCTCGGCGGGCACTTCTTCCAGATATTTAAGGATGCCACCTTGGAGATGATAGACCTCTTGGAAGCCTTTACTCAATAGATAAGAC
>JBARRZ010000236.1:0-14727 GCA_049644465.1 Limnothrix sp. | reverse complement strand
TTTTGGCGATGGGAATAATATTCTAAAATAGGCACAGTACTTTCATGAAACTCTTTTAAACGTTGTTGCAAAATTTCGGGAGTGTCGTCAGCTAAACCCCGATTTTTAGAACGTTCAATCAACAATTCGTCGGACATTTGCAGATAAATCGCCCAGTCTAAAGTTTGATTCGATTTATCCAACAAAAAATCTAGTTCTTCGGCTTGGAATGCGGTGCGGGGATAGCCTTCCAAAATCCAGCCCGCTGTCATGTCTGGCTGTGATAGGCGATCGCCCATAAATTGGATCATTAGTTCATCGGGAATCAGTTTCCCCTGAGTGACATAGGTTTCGGCTTGTTGACCGAGGGCAGTACGATTGGCGATCGCCGACCGCAAGATTTCCCCCACAGAAACCAGTTGGAGATTTAAAGCAGCACAGACTTTTTTCGCTTGGGTACTTTTGCCAGCACCGGAGCCACCGAGGATTACGAGACGCATGAATTTAACTAACCATCTAATCTAAAAGAGCTTCCACAAATTCGTAGCTAGAGAAGGGGCGTAAATCTTCGATGCCTTCCCCCGCACCGATAAACCGAATCGGTAATCCCAACTGTTGACTCACCGCCAGAGCAACACCACCCCGCGCTGTACCGTCTAATTTTGTCAGGACAACACCACTCAATTTAGCAGCTCCCGAAAAGACTTCGGCTTGGCGTAACCCATTTTGTCCGAGGGTAGAGTCCAGCACCAGCAAGGATTCGATGTTGGCATCGGGGGCTTTTTTATCAATGATGCGCCGAATTTTTGCCAGCTCATCCATCAAATTCTTTTTATTTTGCAAGCGTCCAGCGGTATCAACTAACAAAATTTGAGCATTACGGGATTTCGCCGCGCTAATGCCATCAAAAACCACCGCTGCCGGATCGGTATTTTTGCCGGGGTTGGCAATAACTGGGGTTCCCGTGCGATCGCCCCAAACTTTTACCTGTTCTACCGCTGCCGCCCGGAAAGTATCCGCTGCCGCAATTACGCAGGAATAACCAGATTGATTGGCAAGGTGAGCCAGTTTGCCGATGGTGGTCGTTTTACCCGCGCCGTTGACTCCAGTGAGCATCCAGATATTAAGAACCCCTTCTTTGGGCGCAAACTCTGTGTGCTCTAATTTAGACAGCGGTTCATCGAGAATATTGCGGAGAATTTCTTTTAAATAGGCGATCGCCTCTTCGGGGGGCAAAGCTTCCTCTCGTAGTCGCGCTTGGAGCATTTCGATAATGTAGTCCGTAGCAGCCACACCAACATCCGCTTGTAACAGCAATGACTCAATTTCAGTGACGGCAGCCTCATTCAGCGGGCCTTGACCAACAACAGCTTTCAGTTGATTGACCAAACTCCGACGCGTCTTGCCCAGACCTTCCCGCAGCTTTTTCAGCCATTCAATTTCTTCGAGGGTAATGTCGTTAACATCGCGACCTTGATCCGCTAGAACCTTGGCAGACCAGAGAAAATCTTCGTCAAAATCTAAGCCTTCCGTATCAATCGCCGATTCTTTGAGCTTCTCCAAACCATCAGATTTCTGCATCCATGCAGGCATCACCTGAGCTGGTTCTGATTCAGTGGGCGCAGCTTCGGGGGTTGAGTCAGTGGCGACAGGCTGTGGGGCAATTGTTTCCGCTTGAATTTGCTCAGACTCGATTGGCTCTGCAGTAATCGTTGGCTCTGGCTGAACCGTCTCCGGCTCGATTGTTTCCGGCTCAAGCTCAGTGACGGTTTCAATAGGCTCAGATTCAATTGTTTCTGACTCAATGATGGCTGGCGGCTCAATCGGCTCAGCTGTAATCGTTTCGGCTTCGATTGGTTCAGGAGCGGCGATCGCCTCAGATTCAATTTTTTCCGACTCAATTTTTTCAGGCGACTCAATCCGTTCCGCCTCGACTGTCGTAGTGGTAAGCTCCGGCGGTTCTGGATCAGCAACAGTGTCAACAGCCGTCTGCACAATATCTTCAGCAACAGCTTGAATAGAAGCACTATCTTCGACAATGTCAGGCTGAGGTTCTGGCTCTAATGCTGGCGTCGCAGCCGTCTCAGAAGCTGCACTTTCTTGCTGCTTTTTCTCTTGAACATTTTTATAAGCCGTTTTTGCCCAAGCCAAATAATCAATTTCGGTGGTCGTGGCCTCAGAGGTAGTGGCAGGCTCCTCGGCTTTTTTCTCAACCTTTTTCTCTTCTACCGCAGGCTCAGGAGTGTCTGAAGATTTGTCAGTTGTTTTGCGTCGAAACCAATCAAATATAGCCACAGAATTGCCGAAATATAAATGTACTCAACTTATTATCATGGCTCGGTCTATCCTTTGTAAACGGAGGGGTTCCCCTACAAAAGCAGCGGTGAAGTTCGCGCAGCTCAGGCCAGTGGCGCTTTGCTTGAACATTTCGTCCCAGATTTCGTCATAGTGATCAACGAACATTGTGGTTACAGTGGCTAATAGCTTGAAGTTGCAGGGGTCAGTCGGATGAAATGGTTTTCAGAAAAAAAATGGGCTGCTAGTTTGGCCATGTTGGGCCTTTTGAGTGGGGTTCAAAATCCGTCGCAGGCACAATCTTTTCAAAGTCGCTACTCGCAGCTCACGAGTTGTCAGCAAGTACGAACATATCAGGCTCAAGCTGGGATTAGTAATCGCGAGTTGGCAACGCTTGAGTATCGATATTGTGTGCAAAATGACCCTTATTACAGCAATTATCGTCGTCCGGTTGATCCGATTTTTGTTTCGATACCATCGGCTTCGGCATCGCAGGATTGTGTGAATGCAACGATTTTGACGCGGTTGGCGATCGCCAGTGATCCTTACAGTATTTTGAGTTCAGAAGTAGCCGGATTCCGCCAAATTTTGTGTTCGCTGCCAGAGTCGGGCCGCCAGAGCAACAACATATTTGAATGGAGCAACGGCAGAAATGCGAAGTTCGGGAGCACTTGGTATTACCCGAATGGTCAGAAGGCAAAATTTGGCAAAACTTGGTATTATCCCAATGGCAAAAAGGTCAATTTTGGCAGCACTTGGTATTACCCGAATGGCAAGACAGCTAAGTTTGGCAGAAACTGGTCTTTCCCGGATGGCAGCTCCACCGATTTAACCTCCCTATTGTCTTGGTCTTGTGGGGTGCTGAGTTATTTCGACTGTCAAGAGCGGTTAGCCGATTTACAGGTAGTAGAAGGGTTTTGGTATGATCTAACAGTGATTGAATTGTCCAGTCGAGCCTACAACGATGTGTATTCTTATCGCCGTTATGACGACTATGGGCGGGGCAATCCAGACATCGATATTGATATTGACATTATTATCAAATAATATTTTTGCTCGTTTATGAATCTACCAAAGGATGATCTGCTCAAGGGTGCTGACAATCGCGACGAACTAAGCCGAATTCTTGATCAAGCTGATCAAGCGTTTCGAACTTGGGATATTGTGCAAACAGATTTTTTGTCGCCACCTGTACTTTTTGAAGCGGTTGAAATTCTCAAAAAATTAACGGAATTTAGTTTTATTAACGGCGGCGGCTACCCTCAAGCGGAACGACAACGGTTGGCGATCGCCCGTAACGAAGTTCCTTTAGACGCAGAGCATATTGAAGTTGCGGCGATTGATATTGCAGGAAATTTTCTATTCGACACTGCGACCCACCGAGATTTTCTCGGCTCGCTGCTCGGTACTGGTTTAGTGCGTGAAAAAGTCGGCGATATTTTAGTGTTGGGCGATCGCGGTGGTCAGGCGATCGTCGTGCCGGAACTCGTCTCTTTTCTCGAAACAGCTTTAGTGCAAGTGCGTTCTGTGCCAGTTAGAGCACGTCCGATTTCCCTCGAAGAACTCAAAGTTCGCCCCCCGAAAAAGAAAGAATTAACGACCGTCGAAGCGTCTCTAAGGTTGGATGCGATCGCCTCTGCTGGACTCGGTATGTCTCGTTCAAAAATGGCCGATGCGATCAGTAAAGGCAACGTTAAAGTCAATTGGAAAACCATTACCCAAACGAGCTACAACATTAAAGACGGCGACATGATCTCGTTGCGGGGCAAAGGTCGCGTCGAAGTCGGCGAAGTAAATATCACGAAGAAAGAACGTTATCGGGTGCAACTCACTCGGTTTGTGTAAAGCTATTCGCTACCCATCTTGCTCGAAAATTCTGCGCCATTAAAACCAGCAATTTTCGCGATAATCACATTAGGAAAACCATTGATTTTTTGCTCATATTCGCTGACCGATTCGTTATAGCGTTTACGCTCCACAGCAAGACGATTGGCAGTACCCGCTAGCTCATACTGAAGATTTGTGAAAAGCTGATTACTGGTCATGGCAGGATTCTGGGCAGTATAGGCACTAAAATCACTGATCGCTTCATCAATAGTGGCGATCGCCGCTGATTTTTCAGTCGGTGTTTCTGCTATTAAATAATTTTCGCGAGCAGCGATTAATTGGGAGACAATTCGTTCTTCTTGGTTGGCATAAGCTTTCGTTAGATCAACCAAATTTGGAATCAGATCGGCCCGTCGCTGTTGCTGATTTTCGACCTGTGCCCAAGCCGCTCTTACTTCAGATTTCGCGCCACTTAGTTGGTTATACGTAAAAATGCTCCACAGCCCAACAAAAAAACCAACACCAATCCCAATCTTTCTTAAGAGTTTCTGTTGATCTTGCTTTTGCAACTGCTGAATTTTCGCTTCTTCACGTTGACGCTGAATATCGGCGATCGCCTTCTCGATTAGTTCAGGCGGAATCTCTACTTCTCCCCCAATATTTACCAGTTCAGTTTGCGAATAACTATCCTGATATTCTGCGTAATATCGCGATGCTAAGTCAAGCACTTCTTTAGCAATTTCATCAGGAATTCGCGGATTGTTTTGACTCATGATCTTCAGCTCAAATTCTTCTGCAAAGCTAGTTTACCAATTTCCGCCAGCACCGCCGCCACCAGAACTACCACCACCAAAACCACCGCCACTACGGCCACCACCACTGGAGCGACCACCGCCATAACGACCACTACCAGAGCGGAAAGTGACAGACGATCTTGGAGAGCGGGTACGTCTGGGAATAACTCGCGTTTCTTCGTCGTAATAGTCACAGAATTCACAGGTTTTTGTGATTAATCTGATGCCGCTTCTAATATAGTTTGGATATTGAACAATTTTCTCTTTTCGGAATACAGTCCAAGCTTCACAATTAGGACATTGAGAACAATCTCGTCTCAAAAGACAAGTTAAAGTATGAAAATCGTTATTCTTTCCAACATCACAATTTGAACATTCCAACCCTGTGATTTTTGTGTAATTTCTTTGTTGAGAAAACTTTACAGCATCAGAGAGTTTGGGCAACAAAATTTCATTGTCAACTTGTGTCATCGATTTTTTGCAGTTCTGACAACAGACTGGGCGTTTCTGCCCCCCCAAGATTGCTGATTTACCAAAGGGTTGGAGATAGCGGGGACGCTTAGAAAATTTATATAATCCACCACCAACTAGGCCCAAGCCACCCAACAAAAAAATAATATCGAGGTTACGATCAGCAAATTTTTGTAGGGGGAAATCTGCTGGTTCGAGTTCAAATACTAAAGCTTTTGTGCCGTTTAAAACGCCTTGATCAAAATCCCCTTGCATGAATTGTGGTGTCACTTGTTGGTTGATAATATTGCCGACTTTCGCATCGGGTAAAATTCCTTCGACACCATAACCTGTTTCGATTTCTACGCGGCGATCGCCCACAGAAACCACAAAAACAATGCCGTTGTCAGCCTCTTCTTTCCCTACCCCCCAGTACTCATAGAGTGCTGTTGCAAATTCTTTTGGTGAACCATAAGGAGCCGTGTTGGGTACTGTCACGACCGCAATTTCTGTGCCATTTTCTGCTTCTAACGCCGTAATCATTTGATTGAGCTGGGCTTCGGTTTGAGGGCTAAGGATGTCGCTCAGATCACTAACCCAGCCGCCAGACTGCTGAGGATTAGGAACATTTTGCACCTCAATCGCTTGACTTGATCGGGGAAAAAAGGCGATCGCCGTAATAAGACCGAAACCCAGAACTTTCCCGTAGCATTGACCCAAAGAACCCATCACTTCTATTTACCTAAAACACCAAGATCTTTCACTCCCAACTCCTTGACCGACGAAGACGCAAATGTAAGTGATCCGATTTTAACAAGTCCTGATCTCAACAATTACAGTATCGGAACGACAGTTGAAATCAGACTGTCTTAATATTCACCTATTTTTTGCAAATATTTTAGATGAAAAGTTGGTGAAAACAAGCACTGATCAGGTTAGGATTCCCGCACAACTTTGTATAAGCGCTTAAACTCGCGTTGCTGCACCGAGTGCTCCACAATTGGTTCTGGATAATTGTATTGCTTGCAAATCAGACTCGGAATTTTTCCGGTGAGCAGAACTTTCGTTTCAAGAGTCTGTAATTCCGGTAGCCATTTACGAATATAGTCCGCATCAGCATCAAACTTTTGTGATTGGGTATAGGGATTAAAAATGCGTAGCGGTTTCGGATCCATGCCGCTTGATGCGCTCCATTGCCAACCGCCATTATTTGCCGAAAGGTCGCCATCAACTAGTTTTTGCATAAAATATTTTTCGCCCCATCGCCAGTCAATGATCAGGTCTTTGGTGAGGAAGCTCGCCACGATCATCCGGCAGCGATTATGCATCCAGCCCGTTTCGTTGAGTTGTCGCATTGCTGCATCAATAATGGGATAACCAGTCCGGGCGTCACACCAAGCCTGATATTTTTCTGGGTCATTTTCCCACGGAAAATCTTTGAATTCTTTGCGATAGGAACCCTGCGCTAATTCTGGAAAAAAGAACAGGCAATGTTGATAAAATTCTCGCCAAGCCAATTCTTGCCGCCAAGTTGTGACGCCTTTTTCTGCTTCTTCGCTACGACAATTTCCTAAAGCTATTTCTGTTGCCTGCCAAACATTCCGAATGCCCACTGCGCCAAATTTCAGTGCAGCACTCAGTCGGGATGTGCCTTGTACTGCGGGAAAGTTGCGATCGCCATCATAGGCTTCAATAAAATTTTCAGTAAAGGTTTCAAGCTGGGCAAAACTCTGTTTTTCTCCTACCGGAACTGTAAAAGCGTTGTCCCAAGTGAAACCCAATTTTTCTAGATTAGGTAAGGCGATCGCCCCTAAAGATTTTGCCTGAGCTAACTCCTCTGAAGTTAAGCTTTGACAATCTGCCAAAGTTGCCACGGGTGCAGCTTTCTCTTTTTGAATCCAATTTTTCCAGAAGGGCGAATAAACGGTGTAGGGCTTTTTCGCTTGGGTGAACACTTTCCCCGGCGGATGGAGCAGCTGATCCCAAAAAGTTTCAATCTTTGCGCCCACCTTGCGCAGATTTACCGCCATTTCATGATCACGATGTTGCGCGTAAGGTTCAACATCTAGATTCCAATACACCGTCTGTACCTTCAAGCTTTCGGCAACTTTCGGCAAAATCGATAACGGATCGCCTTGAAAGATCAATAATCGACTACCTACTTTTTGATAACTGTCTCCCAATTCCTGCAAACAAGCGAGCAAATATTTCACCCGCGCTGGCGCAATATCTTCTGCCGAGAGAATGGCCGGGTCTAAACAAAATATCCCGACAACTTTTGCCGATTGCTGCCTAGCCTCCGCCAAAGCGACATTATCACGCAGACGTAAATCCCGACGATGCCAATGCAAAACCAACCCACTCACAGCTACATTCCCCAGTTTCTCGCGGTTTCTATGGTAATAGAGCCACAAAAAAGGAGCAAGGTAAAACCCCACTCCCCATATTTTTTAATAGTGCAATTCAGAAAATTTAGTCGTCGTCACCAATACCCATCATGTGCGCATTGCTCTTACCGGGAACCACCATTGGATAACAGTTTTCGTCCCGCTTCACGCGAACATCCATTAATACCGGGCCGTCATGGGCAATCATTTCGGCGATCGCCGCACTTAGATCTTCCGGCCGATCCACAACCATTCCCTTCATGCCGAATGCCTTTGCTAGTAGTTCAAAATCAGGCATCCCCACTTCCATATTGGACTCAGAATAACGCTTGCCGTAGAAGTTTTGCTGCCATTGGCGCACCATGCCTTGCCAGCCATTATTGAGAATGACCGTCTTCACCGCGATATTGTACTGAACTAAAGTCGCCAGCTCTTGCAGACACATCTGGAAACTAGAATCACCACTCACGCAAATCACTTCATCATCCGGCAGAGCAACCTTTGCACCCATCGCCGCAGGCATACCGAAGCCCATCGTGCCCAGACCCGCACTAGAAATCCAGCGACGAGGACCATTTTTCAAAAATTGAGCCGCCCACATTTGGTGCTGACCCACATCCGTCGTGTAATAAGCATTAGGAGCCTGACGATCCAACTCAACAATCACCGACTGAGGCGAAATACTGTCCTCATACACTGGTGCGATCATTGGATGCTTTTGCTTCCAAGCACTGATTTTGTTGAGCCACTCTTCAGTCGGATTACTGCTCATCGGCAACCCCTTACCGCCCTGAAGCATCTCAATCAGCACATGGCGAACATCCCCAACGATCGCCACTTCCGGTAGACGATTTTTACCCACTTCCGCAGGATCGATATCGATGTGAATTACCTTAGCTTCAGACGCAAACTCATCAAGCTTGCCTGTCACCCGGTCATCAAAACGAGAACCAACAGCAATCAACAAGTCACACTCACTCACCGCAAAGTTAGCGTAGGCAGTGCCGTGCATCCCCAACATGCCAACAGAAAGAGGATTATGCTCATCAAATGCGCCAATGCCCATCAACGTTGTCGTAACCGGAATCTGGAACCGTTCAGCCAACTGCTTGATTTCCGCATGAGCACCAGATGTAATTGCGCCACCACCAACATAAAGTAGCGGTTTACGAGATTCCGAAATGAGACGCAAAGCCTCACCGACTTTAGACAGATCGCCACCAATCACAGGTTTGTAGCCCGGAATATTTACATCACCCGGATTTACTGGAATATAGTCACACAGCTCTAAACCGACGTCCTTAGGAACATCCACCAACACTGGCCCCGGACGACCTGTACCCGCAATATAAAATGCTTCAGCAATAATTCGTGCCATATCCTTCGGGTCACGGACAACGTAAGAATGCTTCACCACGGGCAAGGTGATGCCAAAAATATCTGTTTCTTGAAACGCATCTGTGCCGATCGCCGGACGGGGAACTTGACCAGTAATGACCACCATCGGAATCGAATCCATATGAGCCGTGGCAATTCCTGTAATTAAGTTTGTGGCACCGGGGCCAGATGTCCCGAAACAAACGCCCACTTTGCCAGTCGCCCGCGCATAACCATCTGCGGCATGGGAAGCTCCTTGTTCGTGGCGCACCAGAATGTGCTCAATCTCGCCTTGTTCCACCACGGGATGTAGCGCGTCGTAGATGGGCAGAATGGCACCGCCGGGATAGCCGAAAATATGTTCGACACCATGGCGTTTGAGGCTATCGATGAGGATATATGCACCAGTGCGAACCTCAAAGCGAACAGCTGATTCTGTTGCTGCGGGAGATGTTGTAGAAACCACGGGGACTACCTTGGGAGTGAGTGAAGGGATAAAATTAACGCCGCAAATAATCTAAACGTTTTCCGCTGAGGGGATGGATTATTTCGGCGTTTTGCTGTAATGAAGCCTACATTCTAAAAGACTTTACGCAGGCTGTCGAGATTTGTATCAAATGTTGCTCTTAACTTAAAACAACTCTTTTTTTTGGGGCAATATTTTGTAACGTTCTTGTTACATTTTGCTTAGGTGCTTACAGTTTAAAAGCGCTGTCTAGATTACGATTTGGGTACTTTGCACAAGAGGATAGAGGGGGCCTAGTTGTTCTGTGCCGCTAATGCTCAGGTCGCTGTGGCAGAGATATAGTTGCTGGTCGGTGCGTCCGAGGAGGTCTTGGACGATGTGTTGGATGCGTTGGCGATCGCCTTCACTTTCTGCTGCCATTGACCAAGGTTCTCCGTCCCATGCTTGTTGAAAAACGCCATAGGCGAAGAGGGTTGCAGCACCGCCTTTTTCCCAAAGTGGGGAACCGGCATCGAGCCAAAATTGATATTTGTGGTGGAGTCGGGCAGTGCGGTATTGAAAGATTGTCGCGAGGGTAATAGCTGGGTTGGGCTGGGCGTTGAGAGTGCTCAGAGGGTTGGGATTGGCGGTGATGGTTTCTTCTTTGATCAGTTGGATGAGTGTGCTCAGTTTTTGCTGGATGGTTTGGGGTTGAGCGGTTTGTTTTTCTAGGCGATCGCCGCACTGAAAAAAGTGTTGGGCGGTTTCAGTCAGTTCGCGCAGGGTCGCCATTTGGTCGTAACGCAGCATCATTTTACTGAGATAAAAATCTTGCAGCGCCTGATTTAGCGTCTTGAGAATGGCGTCAGAAGAGAAATTATTTTCAGCTTGAATAGCGGCAATCCACGCGCGGATTTTTTCGTATTCGGTGGTGACCTGATAACCGAGGCGATCGCCGCGTGCCATCGTACTAGCGGGTAAAAGTTGGGGCTGTTCGGGGTCAGGCTGAAAGCAATAATCCACAATTAAACCGGCGCGCACAGGGTCGATTATTGGCTCACCTGCTGGCGTTTGGGACAGCATAATCAGCATTTCGGCAACTTCGCTAGTGCTAATCAACCGTCCGCAACCGGGATAAATCAGAGCGAGTAGAATCAGTGGCGATCGCCCTAAAGGAGAACTGTTGATGGGTCGCTGTTCGTTGAGCGGTTCTACCGTAATTTCACTCTGGGCAAGGGTTTCAATTAGAGTATAACGAGCCACTTCGTCTAAACCGGGCGCAATGATCGCAATATCTTCCGGTGACACAGCTTGCTTTTTTACTAAATTTTGAATGTGTCCAGCAACTTTTTGGAGCAATTGGGCGCGGGAAATACTTTGCATCGATTGAATTTGATCGGGTAGGCGATCGCTCAAAGTTGGTTTCGCAAGCTGAGTTTGCACTGTTTCGATTAAGTTTTTGCCCAAGCCTGAATCTGTTTTTAAATCAACGATTTCGCAACTTGTCGCTAATTGCGCAAGGTAATCAGGGTCAGCATTTAAGCCCAACCGAATTTTGCCATCGGGGTTTTCGGTAAAAGTTCCGGGCACGTCATGATCGAGAAAAACAGTAAATAAATCTTTGGCGATCGCCGGATAATCATTCACATCGTCCGCAAAAATTGCGCCATAACGCTGTACTAAATGTCCCTGATATTTCGCATTAGGCAGCAAATATCGCCAATACAGCTCATAAATAATCCCGTAAGTCACAAATCCTCGCGCCAAACACCATTCTCGCCACTCTAAAAGTAAATCTCCGGCAATCTCTGTAAAATCCAGCAAATGATCATTTTGCCCAAAAATCGCTTCGCCACTGAGCAGAGACAGCTGGCCCTCGACGAGTCGCTGCGGAATCTCCTCCGGTGGAACGCCCGCCGCCCCAGCCAATTGCAGCAAATCCAGCATTCGCCGCACTAATCTTTCCTGCGATCGCCCGCCCAGATTCAACTCAAGCTCAGCAAAACTGTCTGCCCACAATTCCCGCGCCAACTTTTGTTCCATTTCCGGCCGCAACCGCAACGGAAATTTTGGTTCAATTTTCAGCGACTCACAAATCAACGGGAAAAATAATTCCACCTCGTCCGCCATAAAACCGACTGGCGTTTTACTTACAAAAGCCGCTCCAGCACTCTGTTCCGTTAGGGTTTCCGCCAATTGTCTCTGAGCACGATTATTCGCCGCCAAGACAAGCCCATTCCGCACCGCAAGCTGACGGCGATCGCCCAAACTCACCCAGTCCACAAACCGTTTGACCAAAGCCGTCGTTTTACCACTACGCGTCCCGCCTCGCACCCATAAATTTTCCATGACTAATTCCCCTCAAACCCATACCAACAAACTATTGCGCATCCCACTATCCGTTACAATAACGAATCAAACATTGCCTTGGCTTACCGATGGTGTCCCATGAAATTTAGTGCCCTAATCAAAAAAGCCCGACGCTGGTTTTACGACACCCCAGACCGCGCCCTAGACCAAGCTTATCGTGCGGCCCTCACCATCAAAGCCATAGAAGACGAGCATTTCGGCGGCAAACCCGTCTCCGGTCGCAACGCAGAATATAGCGACAGTGTTGTGGATTATTTCCAGAGCGAAGTCCGCAAACAACTCAAAATCGCTCGAGTTCGCCTCCAAGAATTTCGTTCGTTCAAAACAGTGATCGCCGTCTCAGAAGAAACAATTGCCCGCAAGGCCAGCAACATTTATTACCCCGAAGCCGCCGATAAACCCACCGTCATTATCGAAAAATTACGCTTCATCGACGAAATCACCCAACGTTACGGACGCAGCCTCTCCAAACAGTCCGTCGCCCTTGTCAAAGTCGAAGACGAGACTACAACACCAGTCCCCACCAACCAGTCATTTGTCGCACCCGGCGAGGTTAGTAATCTTAAAAAAGCCGATACCGCCTCCGAGAAAACAGGTCTCATACCTCGCTCAATCCTCCGCACTTTCTCTCGCATCCAACAAGAAATTGATCCCAAATCTCAAGAAGCCGAAGCGGATGTCGTTAATAAGTTTCGGCGATCGCGCAACAAAACCGCTATCTCCATCAAATTTCTATTAATCCTAGTCATCATTCCGTTACTCGTTCACCAACTCTCAAAAATTGCCGTTACCCCATGGGTCGAAGCACGCTTTTTTACCGAAGCCAGTCCAACCCTTTTTGCCAACACAGACCTTGAAGACGAAGCTTTCGAAGAACTAGAACGATATCGATCCAGTCTCGAAATGCGTTCCGTAGTCGGTTTAGCCCCAGCCCTCGATGAAGAGGCAATGACCGAAAAGATCCAAGCAAAAGCCGTCGAAATTGCGACAGAATTCCGAGATCGCAGCTTCAACGCGTACGAAAATATTTTTGCTGATCTTTGTAGTTTCTTCGCGTTTGTAATCGTGCTTTTGTTTAGTAAACGAGAAATTGCTGTCCTGAAAAGCTTTATGGACGAAGTTGTCTACGGACTTAGCGACTCCGCCAAAGCATTTCTCATTATCCTGTTCACTGATATTTTTGTTGGTTACCACTCACCCCACGGCTGGGAAATTGTCCTCGAAAGTGTTGCTAAACATTTTGGAATTGCTGAGAGCCGCGACTTTAACTTCCTCTTTATCGCGACCTTCCCCGTCATCCTCGACACCGTCCTCAAATACTGGATTTTCCGCTACCTCAATCGCATCTCACCTTCCGCCGTTGCCACCTACCGCAACATGAACGAGTAAACAAAAATCAGAAAATTGTGGGGTTGTTTTGTTCGATTCACTGACCCGACGAATCTAAAAAGCACTGTAACTCGCCCCTCTCATAAGCAATGTAATAAAAACAATAAATGGGATTTTCGTTTCCAAAAATCCCATTTACTATAGTTATTTCAATTGTTATGCAAGCATAATGCTTAATTCTGTCTCAACAGCAAAACTACTGTGCAACATTTACAATATCACCGCCACCATAAACGCTGCCGTTGTTCGCACAGTCAGACGATGAGTCAAAAGCACTAGCCAGTACATCTGTTGCAACCGTAATTTCAGTACTATCAGTTTCTTCTTCCTCGCAGAGCATTGATCGAGTTGTAGATTCAGTGCCAGCAGTTGTATCAGCAGGAACAATGAAGGCTAACCCGACGTAGTCACGCACAGCCTCTTGGTTAGAAGAAGAAGCGACAACAGATGAATAACTAGACCACCCTCGAGCTGTTGAGGTTCCAGGACCACGAGTCTCTCCTGCACCTGTTGCAGTACCTACGGATCCATCAAAGGTAGTAACGTTGGTTGGTCCATAGGTATAGTTCTGCGTGAAAGAGGCAACACCTAAACCAAGTTTGTCTAGGTCGGTTGCAAAACCTTGGCGCTCAAGGTAGTAAGCTTGTTGACCACGGTTGATTGCACCGAGGGCTTGCTTTGCTTCAGATTGACGGGCTTTGTTTGCTTGGTTGAGGAACGCGGGAAGTGCAATAGCGGACAAAATACCAATAATAATGATTACAACGAGAAGCTCAATGAGGGTAAAACCTTTGTCGGCTTTCTTTTGGTTGAGCTGTTGGAGGAGCTTGAAGGAAAAGTTTTTCATTGTGGGTTACCCGTATTGGGTAGGTGTTATTTGTTTGCTAGACCTAATTTACCCAAGCTGACTCAGAACCTATCACTTCCCAAAAAAGATTTTTGATTTTTTCTAACGCCATAGTTGTGTCAGCATTCTTTGATAG
The DNA here is from genome assembly GCA_049644465.1 of Limnothrix sp. Lineage (GTDB taxonomy): Bacteria > Cyanobacteriota > Cyanobacteriia > Cyanobacteriales > MRBY01 > MRBY01. Next base: position 431 of record JBARRZ010000236.1, on the reverse strand, counting down.
CACTCAAACGATTGACTGTTCTAGCTTTTATCTGGGCAAAGGCAAGCTATAATCTGCCTTGATTAATCTATACAAGAGTTGAAAAACTATGGGTCGCGCTAAAAAAGTTGTGCTCGCCTATTCTGGCGGTGTTGATACATCTGTGGCTATTCCTTACTTGATGAAGGATTGGGGGGTTGAGGAAATTATCACCCTCGCGGCGGATTTGGGACAGGGGGAAGAGCTTGGCCCAGTGAAACAGAAAGCATTGGATTCGGGTGCGTCGATTTCTCTCGTAGAAGATGGTCGCGAAGAATTTATTACGGATTATGCTTTTCCATCGATCAAAGCGAATGCTCTCTACGAAAATCGCTATCCGATGGCAACGGCTTTGGCTCGTCCTTTAATCGCCAAGATGTTGGTGCGGGCGGCTGAAAAGTATGGTGCTGATG
>JBARRZ010000235.1:0-16167 GCA_049644465.1 Limnothrix sp. | reverse complement strand
GCGACTCCTGCGAGCGAATAATCCAACCCGTAAACGTATTCGTAATCAACAACACAAACAACCAAACCACCCGTTGCCGCGCCACCGTCAACAAATTCATCTGAAAATAATTATCCCCATCCGTCTGCAAACCACCCAGCGCATAAATGTCCTCCGTCGTCTCCTTCTCAATAATGTCAATCACATCATCCACCGTCACCACTCCCACCAGACGCTCCTCCCGATCCACTACCGGCAGAGCCAAAAGGTCATACCGCTGAATCGTCCGCGCCACATCCTCCTGATCCGTCTCCGTATGCACCGAAACCACATCCCGCGTCATGATGTCCCCCAATCGCAACTCAGGTTCAGACACCACCAAATCCCGCAACGAGACAATCCCCGCCAACCGCCGCGAAGCACTTGTCACGTAGAGATAATAAACAATCTCCGACTTACTCGCCTGCTGTCGAATCCGCTCCAACGTATCCGCAACCGTAAACGTTTCCTTCAACGAAATATATTCCGGCGTCATCACCCGACCCGCCGTATCCTCCTCATAACCCAGCAGCAAATTAGTCGCCCGCCGTTCCTCCGGACTCAACTGCTCCAATAATTGCCGAACCACCTTTGCCGGCAACTCATCAAAAAGACGCACCCGATCATCCGGCGACATCTGATCCACTACATCCTGCACTTCCTGCCGCTTAAACTTTTGGATCAGCGCCTGTTGCACAGAAGAATCTAAATACTCATAAACCTCAATCGCCTCAGCCTTTGAGAGCAACCGAAACGCAATCACCTGCATCGACTCCGGCAAATCCTCAATCGCTTCTGCAATATCTACAGGTTGTACAGGCACAAGTAAAGACTTTGCCCCCTGCAAGTTATTCGACTCCAGCAAAAGCAGTAACTGGCTACGTACCAATTGGCGCAGTTCAGTATGTTTAGTTGTGGATGGTGGTGTCATTTGCTTACGTCCTCAGCATCAAATATGCAGCTCAATACGGTGAATACCTAGGAACGCAAATATCCCAGTAATGAGTATCCTGCTAATTATCTAGGCAAAAGCGTTTGTTCCTACTCAAAAAACGCAATATTGCTTCATAAAACTTCGTTTATTTTACAGAAGAACTTCTCAAAGAAGCTTGTGTTTGTTTTTTTCTCTGTGCTAGCCTAGGTCATAACTTGGGAATCAAAAGAATTCGAAAGTACTCGGCTACGGTTGTCTCGTTTGGTATTGTGTCTGGTTACGACAGTATTGACAGCAAATTTTTCCGCCCGATACGATTACGAACTCTCCTTCCCAGATGTACACCCCTTGGTCATCTCTAAAGGAGAAGCTAAACTTTATGTCAATTTATGTTGGAAACCTCGACTATAGTGTCGAAGAAGCTGATCTTCGCGAAGTCTTCAGTGACTATGGCGATGTGAAACGCGTGTATCTTCCTGTAGACCGCGAAACTCAAAGAAAACGTGGCTTTGGTTTTGTGGAAATGTCTAACGACGAAGAAGAACAAAAGGCGATCGAATCTCTGGATGGTGCTGAATGGATGGGCCGTCAGATGAAAGTCAATAAGGCGAGACCCCGCGAAAATCGCTAAGCTCAGGCTTGAATTTGTTTGAGCGTGGAATACGAAAATTTTACAGTGACGATTTGTTTATTTACTGGCTCCGCGTTTCATAACCAGAGAACTCGTAGCTATATCTGTTAAATAAATTTAAGGTATTGTGTAAAAGAGAAAAGAGTGGAACTAACTTGATTGATGGTTAGGCCCACTCTTTTTTGTTGAAGTATTTATTATTTGTTTTTGTTGGGGAAGCTCGTGATACAGCTCAAAACTTAGTGTTTAGGAGCTACTACGGGTACGTCTTCTTCTGCTACCGCTTGAACGGGCGGGACGACTACTAGAAATGTCGTATTCTAAGACTGTCCCGATGGCGAAGAGAACGCCGCTAAAAATGTAGAAGATATCGAGAATGCTACCGCTTTCGTAATCGGGAAGATAGGTGTATTGATATTTAAACCCCATATCTGCGACGTAGAGTGCAAAGGTCGCGGCGGCGATCATGCGCCATGACTGGGAGAAGCGTCCTCCCCAAAATGCGAGTAATAGGGTGGCGGCAATAATGAGTAGCATGACATCGGCAATGATGTAGAACAGGTTCACGGGTTGGGCAAAGCCTGCGAGGAAATTCTCTGTGCTGATCACCCAGCCGGGTAGGTCTGTGGCTACGGCTTCTGTTTCGGCGATCGCCTCTCCAACAATTTCAGGGGGAGCACCGAAGGTAATCAGTGCGGCGAGGGCAATCCCTAAAACTGCAATACAACCAACAACAACCCATTGCCACAGCACAAGATTGAGGCGGCGGGGCAGGACGGCGAGAAACATGCCACAACCGGCCGTTACATAAAAAGCGAGATAAAAGAAATCTGCGGGGGATACTTCTGGATCTAGGCCAAAGTAGAGTTCCCACCACCCAAAAATAATATTGGCGAGGAAAAAGCAGAGCATACCGGAGCCAATACCCAGCCAGACATTGCGACCACTGGCAATCTGAGGGCTATTCCAATTGCGATAGCAGAGGAAGGCGGCGGCAAGAAAAGGCACACTTTCAAAGAAATATGTCCCGAGGGAGTACCACAGGGGATAGTCTTCGCCTTTGGGTTGGATGCTGAACAAAAGGAAAAAGATTAAGGCGGAAACACACCACGCAACGCCAATGTAGATAACATTTTGGCTTTTGAGGATGCTTTGGGAATTAAAGGTTTTGTCTGTAGAACTACTCATGAACGGCCCTCAATGTGCAAAGTATTGATGGGGTAATATTCAAGTTTTTCTCCTAATATATGGTGTTTGTTAGGGAAAAATGGTTGGGTTTATTTTAGTGGGCGGCAACGACAGTCACTGGTGCAGGACTGGCTTCGAGTACGGTTTGAGATACTGACCCCATCAATAGTTGCTGCCCGAAACCCTGTTTACCTATCACAATAGCAGTTACTTGCTTTGCCTGAGCAATTTCGATGATCGCTTCTGGGATTGTGCCTGTGGGGGTGAGCCATGTGTAAGGAATATCGCGGAGATGTTGGGCTGCTTTTTGTTTAAGTTGTTGCAGGTTTTCGCTTTCGGGATGGTTAATGACATGGAGCACGATTACGTTGGCATTACTGCGGCGGGCAAGGTCAGCAGTCTGTTTGAGTACGGCGATCGCCATGGGTGAAGTATCAACAGCGGCTAATAAAATGGTTTGTTGGGATTGACTGGTTTTCGTGGGGTCTACTGCGCTTTTTGTGAGGAGTTTGGGGGCAGTGAGGGGAATAGCCCATGCGCCTAGGGGAGCGGTGACGAGGATCGAGAGGGCGGCGATCGCCAAAATAATGTCGCCATTTTCAACGCCCATGGTGAAAGGAATTGCGCCGATAGCGGCTTGGACTGTGGCTTTGGCGGAGTTGCCGGGTAGTAAAAAAAGTTTTTCTTTAATGCTCCAATTACTGCCGAGGGTAGACAGCCACCAACCGATGCTGCGTCCAAAAATGAGACTCAAAACAAGCAGTGCGATGCCGGGTAGCCAGATGCTTTCTAGAGTCTTGATCTGAATACTTGCGCCGAGGAGGACAAACAGAATGATCGCGGCGATCGCCCACAAATGATTAAAACTGCTGCGCAAGTGACGTGCGAGCGGCGGATTAAGCTGTGCTAGAAAAAAGCCGAGGGACATCACCGCGAGATAGCCGGAAAAATAGGGCAACTGCTCGGCGACCAAAATTAAACCAAAAGCGACGCAAGCAACAATGAGCGTATCTTGCAGTGCAGTTTGGGTGAGGTGTTGGGACTTTAGCAAAAAGATAATCCCTTTTGCGACCAGCCAGCCGATGATTGCGCCAAGGATAATTTGTAAAGTGGCTTGAAACGGAATTTGGGCGATCGCCCACCAGCTCAGATTGTCGCCAGAACTCTGGGTCAAAATTCCCAACAACAGACTAAAAATGAGCAACAATACCGCGTCGGACAACGCACTGCCTGTCAAAATTGCATCGGGGATGCCTTTCTTTACACCCCAGCCTTGACTCTTGAGTTTGAGCATCGCGGGGACAATGACCGCCGGAGATTCTGCCCCCAAAATAGAGCCTAACAGCAACCCTGTCAGCCAATCGAAGTTAAAAAAGTACACAGAAATAATAGCAACGGCGCACATCTCGCAAAGCCCCGGCAATATTCCCAAGCGAATCGCCACCGAGCCTTGTTCTTTTAATTTGTCTTGGTCTAAACCGAGGCCGGCTTTCATTAAAATCACCATGACGGCGATCGCCCTGAAACCGTCAAAATTCTGCAACATTTCCGGTGTGAGCCAATTTAAGCCCGCCGAGCCAATACCAATGCCCACCAAAATCATCCCCAGCAAATTTGGCAAACCTAGACGGTGCAAGAGTTGTCCCCCTAGAAATCCGCCCAGCAAAATTACAACAAATATGCCATTTGTTCCCATGTTCTCTGCCTAGTTTTTGATCACTAATTTCTATTGGCTATTGATAATTTGCCCTTCATCATCCAGCTCAGGATAAGGCAACTGGCGATCGCGATAATGCTCAACCAAGTCTGGATAGCACCATTCAAAAACTTTTTGTTGATAAATTTCTTTACTTAAGCGGGGCTGATCATAAAAGCCAGCCTGTAGCCGTTGCCGCTGCGCTTCGAACAAAATCACCGCTGCCGCCACCGACACATTGAGCGATTGCACCATGCCCAGCATCGGAATAATCACATGACCATCCACCAAATCTGCCGTTGTTGAATCTACGCCCCACCGCTCTGCACCCATCAAAATCGCTGTTGGTTGTGTATAGTCAACTTCTCGATAATCCACAGCCCGATCACTCAAGTGCGCGGCATAAACTTTGAAGTCTTTTGCTTGTAGCTGGGCGATCGCCCCCTCAACCGTTTCATGGCGATGCAATTCCACCCATTTTTCACTCCCTTGCGCCACCTGCGTAAACGTCGGGAGATCTTCCCCCGCCACCACCTTATTCATCGCATGGACTGCCAAAACACCAACCGCATCACAGGTTCGGATGATCGCCGACAAATTGTGGGGCTTATGCACATCCTCCGTAATCACCGTTAAATCCGGCTGACGACGATCAAGAGTTTGACAAATACGTAAGTATCTTCTAGATAGCACAATAAAAATAATTTTGGATAACAGTAGAGACGAAGATTCTAAGTGATTTGGGAAATATTGTCTTCCCAATTCTGCCCATCAAACGATTCAATTTCGAATTGATCCAAGACATCATCATCCAAACAGCGCAAATTTATATCAACACCATCTGGATGTGAACGAGGGTAATAAAAAGCATGGATGCCACAAACACGGCAAAAAGTATGACGAGCTTGGTGAGTATTAAAGGTATAAGTTGTCAAGAAATCTCTACCTTTTAGTAGAGTGAAATCTGCTTTTGGAACCATCACATGTAGAAAACCTTTCTTCATACAAACTGAGCAGTTACAATCGACTGTTTTTTGCTCTTTGATGAGAACTTGAAAGCGCACGGCACCGCAATGACATCCGCCTTGATAAAGGTTAACTTCGGCTAAATTGTCCATAGTAAATACTCAAATCACAAAACTAGTTGCTTCCCCTTGAGCTGCTTTCCAACTGCGGGCGTCATAATATAGATCTGCAAGGGTAATGCTATAAAGTGCATCTTGTATTTTCTCATGGAGACGCTGCCAAAGACTAAAGGTAACCCAGTCTTCTGCTTGTTCTGGATTCGGCTCATGTTTTGGTAATGGTTCGATAGTTTCACCGATAGATTGTAGAATTTGTCCTAAAGAAATATCTTCAGGTTTTAATAATAATTGGTAACCACCCTGCGCACCGCGAACAGACCGCACAATATTTGCTTTTCGTAATTCAATCAAAAGCTTCTCAAGGTATGGTGCTGGTAGCTTCTGGCGTGCGGCGATCGCCTTTACAGAGGTCGGCCCGTAGTTTGGTTGTAAGCTAATATCAAGCAAAGCTTTCACACTGTAATGGCCTCTTGTTGTGAGCCTCATAAGCAGAAATTTAGGAGTGAATTAGAGATTTTCTCTACAGTTTCCATTAGAAAAAAGATTTAATCTCTAATTTCAAGAAATAATACTGTACTATATAGGCAGGAAACATGTTTCTAGGAAATATAAAGATGGCAATCAGTTCTTAGACGAATTGACTAAGTCTGTCATATAATCCCAGTCTATCGTCATTCGTTGATATTAAGTAAATGGCTACAAAAACTAAAATTGAACCTTTAACTGGCGATGCTTTGTTGGCGAAAGTCAAAGAATTGGAAAGCCACAGTAAGGAAGAAAAAGCTAGAGAATGCGGCTACTACACGATCACTAAAAATAATGTTGAACGTGTCAACATGATGAAGTTCTATAATGCACTCATCGAAGCTGAAGGCGTAGAGCTAGATAGCAATGCTGGCGCTCAAGGCCGAGGTGGTCGTGCTGCCACTTATCGTATTAGTGTTCAGTCCAATGGCAATCTTTTGATCGGGTCTGCTTACACGAAAAAGATGGGTCTACAACCGGGCGATGAATTTGAAATTTCTCTTGGTCGTAAGCACATTCACCTAAAGCAAGTTGGAGAAGATGAAGAGGAGTAAATAATCTTGATCTCGGGTTAGAAAAATATTTAAGGATGCGATCGCCACTGGGTGATCGTTTTTTTGTTTGGTCTTACGTTGACGATTACCAATGGTCTGGGTGGTGCTGTTGGATGCGGTTGATCAGTGGTTGCCAATTTTGTTGTGCGAGATCGGCGGCGGGAAATAAATCGCTGGATAAACCGACGGCGATCGCCCCGGCTTGGATCAGTGCTGGACTATTTTTGAGCGTGACACCACCAGTCGGGATCAGCGGAATCTGGCTAAGAGGCGCTTGTAAGCATTGCACGAATTGTGCGCCGCCGACTGATTTGATCGGGAAAACTTTAACGCCATCGCTGCCGTCACTCCATGCTTGCATAATTTCCGTTGGTGTCATTGCGCCTAATACCATCGGGATGTCTGCGTTGTGAGCCAGTTCGATCAGCTGGGGATCGCTATGGGGACTAAAGGCAAATTCCGCACCTGCGGCGATCGCCTCCTGCAAATCTTGTTTATTTAAGACTGTGCCTGCCCCGATTTTGCACTGGGGAAATTGTTCGCGCAGGTGGGTAATGAGTTTGGCGGGTTGGTCACTGTTCCAAGTAATTTCGATTAGTTTGAGGCCACCGGCGATCGCCACTTCTGCCATTTTTAAGCCCAGTTGAAAATCTGTCGCTCGAATGACGGCGATCGCCCGATGTTTTTTTAATTGTGCAAACCACTGGGTTTGGAGAGGAGTCATGGTTGTAAATTGGGACAAATCGTCGGTCGCGAATTGTCCTCTGTCGGAAAATCCTGCCAACCAGACAGAATACCTTGTAATTCAGCTTTTAAAGTGAAAAGCTCTGTGATTTGCGCATTAATTGCATCCAGTTTTTCAATGAGTCGCTGTTTAACAACGCCACAGGGCAATGTCCCCTGATCGTGAATGCCTAAAATCTCGCCGATTTCTTCTAAGCTCAAACCGAGTGATTGGGCGCGTCTAATAAAAGCCAGACGGTTAAAAATTTCTGGTGTAAAGGTGCGGTATTTATTGGGCGATCGCCGCATCACCGAGTCCAGCAAATTTAGATCAGCATAATAACGAATCGTCTTCACCGACAGCCCACTCTGCTTCGCCACTTCACCAATTTTGAGACAGTCAACCACTACATCTTCAGTCATCGTTGCTGTTGCTCATTCACCAGTTTCGGTAAGGATTGCAACGATTCACTAGGCGGCAAATAGCGGCGGGACATAGCCCCAGCAGGCGATCGCTTGTGCTTGCGGATCTGTGACCAACGCACTACCACCGCACCAAGCATCAAACCCAAACCAAGCGAAAAAAGATTCCACTGCTCATCCACACCGCCAATCACGACTTGCATAATGCCCATCATGATCAAGAAACTCGAAATTGGTTCTTTACGATATAACTTTTTGAAAAACTGGCGATTCGCACGAGGGGCCATAAAGTTCTCTAAATTCTCTGTCAAACAAGGCTAAACATGCTTGTGTTGCCATCCTAGTCTAACAAAAATGAAAAGAGATCAGACGATTCTCACAAAGCTCAAAGGGTCGTGATTAGACGATAAATTTCATTGCGGTTTCATATAGAGTTGGCGATCGCCCTTTCATTCATCCCTGTGACTCAATTCATTTAAAATACAGCCAACCCATTTCCGATTTTGGCTAAACCATGAAGCCCAAGCTTTCCCTTGCGACCCCGTATCTATTCCTCTTTCCCGCCTTACTCATTCTTGGTTTAACCGTCGGTTTACCCGCTCTCCAAGCCTTTTATCTCAGCTTCACCGAATACCAATATGATTTGACCCAAGCGCCCACATGGGTCGGCCTCAAAAACTTTTCGACTCTGATGAAAGACGAATTGTTCTGGAAAACCCTCGGTAACACAGTGCTGTATCTTGCTGGCGTCGTGCCGATTTTGGTGAGTTTTTCGTTAGGGTTAGCGATTTTAGTCAACCAAACATTGCGGGGCATCACTTGGTTTCGGGCCGCATTTTACACACCAGTCATCGTCTCTCTTGTTGTGGCTGGCATTGCGTGGAAAGCTCTATACGCATCGAACGGTTTTATTAACCAACTCATTAAACAACTCGGTTTAGGTGATGGCATTCCGTGGCTAACGGATCCAAAATTGGCAATCTGGAGCGTGATGCTGGTAACGATCTGGAAAGGCTTAGGGTATTACATGGTGATTTATTTGGCGGGGCTTCAGGGCATTTCTCCAGAACTTTACGAGGCTGCGTCTTTGGATGGCTCTGATGGTTGGCGCAAACATCTTGATATCACTGTGCCGTTGATGCGTCCTTATATTTTGTTGGTGTCGGTAATCTCGGCTATTTCAGCGACAAAAGCTTTTGAAGAAATTTTTGTGATGACCCAAGGTGGCCCGCTCAATTCGTCGAAAACAGTGGTTTATTATCTGTATGAACAAGCGTTTAAAAATCTGGAGATTAGCTATGCTTGCACCATTGGTTTAGTGCTTTTTCTCGTAATTTTCATCCTCTCCATTTTCAATCTTTATCTATCCCGCCAAACGAACCAAGGCCAGTTTTAAGAATTAGCGATTCAGCTTAGTCTTGACGCGCGCCCAGAGAATATCAAGTTCGGGCAGTTTCAAGAGCATCGCCAAGCTGAAAAAGATGGTGAGTGAGAGGGCGATCGCCACGATTAACTCAAGCCCTTGAACATAGAGATTTAACCCAAAATCAAAAGACTCAACCCCGAGAGAAACCCCCCAGCTCGCCAATGCCGCTACCGTCGCTGCCGCAGTGAGACCCAGCAAATTCAAACCCCATTCTCCCAAAGGCAAACCACCCAGCCGCCGACTGAGGAGGAATAGCATGATAAACATCGAGACAACGTTCACACCGATAGTCGCAAAGACCAAACCCGGTGTTTTAAAAGCATTAACCAAAACAAAATCTAAGATTGCATTCAGAAAAATATTACCGATACTAATGCGCGACGGCGTCACCCCATCCCCCAAACCATAAAATACACGCACCAGCACATCACGACCAAGGTAGAAAAACATTCCTACCCCGTAGGCCATCAGCACCGGAGCCACCACTAACGTCGCATCCGCAGCAAAAGCGTTGTACTCATAAATGATGCGAATAATCGTTTTTGCTTGAGAAATAAAAATTGCGCTCAACGGTAACATTGACAACGCAGTTAACAACAATCCTTGGCGAATGCGTAACTTTAACTCATCCCAATGTTCTGGCGCTGCTAACCGTGAAAAAACGGGTAATAACGGCACAAGAATCATGTTGGAAATGATGCCCAGCGGAGTCAGCACCACAAAATTGGCATACCGCATCGCCGCCGCTGCACTTTCGATATACGACGCGAAAAACATATCGGTATAAACGTTGATATGCAGCATTCCCGAAGACAGCGTTGCAGGAAGCAAAACCTTCAGTACATCTTTTACACCCGGAGTGTTGACGTCAAACCTTGGGCGTAATGTACCTAAATTAGATTTCCATTGGGCATACAGCTGCGCGAGCCACTGCCAAATGGCACCGAGTAATGTTGTTCCGGCAAGAACGATGCAGCCTAAGCGGACATATTCTGAGCTGCTAAGTGCCTCTCCATAGATCCAAATTAGGCTACCAACACCGATCACAATACTGAGGCTAGAAAAGAGGGGGCTAATGCCGGGGAGCCAGTATTGATCGGAAGCATTCAACGTGCCGAAACCGATGCCGATTAAGCCTGCAAGCACCGCTAAGGGAGCCATGATTTGCAGTTGGAGAATGGCAAGATTCCGTACTTCTCCGTCTAAACCGGGCGCAAGCAAATCGATGAAAACACTGGCGAAGACGATCAGTATTACGGCGACGGCGATCAAACCGATGGTGACAATGGTTGAGACGGTCTCGACGAGGGGCGCTGTGTCTTCGTCTTCTCGCTTGGATAAGACACTCACGAGGGCACTGTGGAATGGCCCATTAATCCCGCCTAGCAAAATTAACAGAAAGCCCGGAATGATATAGGCGTAGGCATAGGCATTGACGACTGGCCCCACCCCGAATGCGCGGGCGATCGCCTGTTCTCTGACCAGACCAAATACTTTGCTGATGAGCGTCGCGAGGGCAACAATGCCGGCAATACCAGTGAGAGAACGAGACTTTCGAGGAGAATCTGCCACAGTTACCAATGAGTGAAAAACAAAAAACTCCCCTCATTTTTGCTCAGAACGGTAAATTTGAGGGGATTTGCTGGCATAACAAATCTTTTGTGGGCTTGATCAACCACTAAAATTACAGCCCAGCATTTATTTTAATGACTTTGTGAACTTACCCTCAGCTTGCCTGCGGAACCCACACAGAAACAGAACCAGGAGGACACCTAAACTCTGCCCAACCGTCATCGTTGGTCGTAATTGATTCATCAATATGCTCAGTGGCATCAATATAAGTCGTATTCGGATTACCCGTTTCCATCGACTTCCAGCCATCCCCACCATTGCTCATGACCACGGCCATACCGCCCGGATGCTCTTCTGTGCCGGTGCGAGTCCAGCCAATACAGTTGGGGTGATCGAAATAATCATATTGATCACCAAAGCAATAGATTTGACGAGCATCAAGAAACTTGTCCAAAATCCACCTGTGAGAATTCAGCCAAATCTCATGCTCGTTACCGTCCTTGCCCACATCTTTGTAGTGAGCGCCGTAATAATCTGTGTAAAAAATACAAGGATAACCTTCCAAACGCAGCAGAATGAGTGCATAGGCCAAAGGTTTAAACCAATCTTCAACAACAGATTCCAAAGACTGCAATGGTTGAGAATCATGATTTTCAACAAGGGTGACGGCCAGAGCTGGTTGATGCTGAATTAGAGTGTCATCAAAAATTTGGCGCATATCGTAATTGTCACCACCAAGGCTGGCCACATGGAAGTTGTAATGTAGCGGCGCGTCGAACAGCTTCACTTTGCCTTCTGTTTGCTCGACAAAATAGTGTAGTGCTTCGACTTCGTATGACCAGTATTCACCAACAGCAAAGATTTCTCGGTCTGCATAATATTCGAGATGTTTGAGCCAGTTAGCGAAAAAGTCCGCGCGTACATGTTTGACTGCGTCAAAACGAAAGCCGTCAACTTTGGTGGTGTCGAGATACCATTCGCCCCAATATCTCAATTCACCAATGACTTCGGGGTGATCCATATCGAGATCGCAGCCCATTAGATAGTCAAAATTTCCTTTTTCTAAATCGACGCCTTTATCAAAGGCTTTTCCTTCAAGAAGATAGATTGCGTCTTGCCCTTCGTTGTAAGCGTTGTAGTCAATGGCGTCGAAGTGCCACCAATGCCATTGCATCGTGGAGTATTTGCCTTCGCGGTTGGCAAAGTCGAAATGCGTCCATGCTTTGATGGTTTGGTATTCGCCGATGGGTTCGTGGCGATCGCCGGGATTGAGAGGAGTCGCTTTCATTTCCTCAGCATGATCAGCACCCAACTTATGATTAAATACCGCATCTGCATAGATGCGAATATCGACTTCGTGAGCTGCTTCAATTGCTTTTAAATACTCTTCTCTTGTGCCGTATTTAGTCCGAACCGAACCTTTTTGATCAAATTCTCCCAAATCAAAAAGATCATAAATACCGTAACCAACATCAAAGCCACCCGCAGATCCTTTACAAGCAGGCGGCAACCACAGAGAAGTAACACCTTTTTCACTCAATTCTTTGACAGATTCTGCTACTTCTTTCCAAAGGTTGCCATCAGCCGGACTATACCAATGGAAATATTGCATCATGACACCATTAAATTCTGACACAGTAGTAAATCTCCTAAGAAGATAGATATAAGGTTATCGGACAGAGAATAAATACAACACAAACTGAAAGTACACTTTTGATATTTGCTATTTTAGAATCAAACTATCGAATAAAAAAACTATCAAAAGGAAGTTCTATCCCAAGCAAAGTTTATCAAAATACAAAAAGTCAACTGGCTGGAGTATAGGATTGAGCTGCGGCGAAAGGCTTCTTGCTAAATAGCTTGAGTTTGATGTGATGGGAACCGTTTTGCTTTTACTTGAATTTTAAAATAATGCTTAAAAAATGGTTTTATAGGCAGTTTTTTGAACGCTTATTCTTAGTCTTTATGGAATACAAAATAGATAATAGAGAATCAGCAACATCTAGTTTGTTAGAAACTTTGCCTTCACGATTGGTGACAAACTAATCAGAACTGCCAATTTATATCAAGAATATTTATCTATTTTGCAAACAAGTGATTTCGGTATATTTTCTGAGCACTGATTCTTTAACTATCTGGCTCGATCGTAATGCTTTAAAGCACCTCCTATGTGAGATTTAGACGTTATACCTTGTTCTCTCTACATAGCTATTTTGATCTAAAAACTTAGATGATGAAAATCTCTGCATTCGGAGAGATATGTAGGGTGATCTGAGTAAAAGTGGGGAATGTAATTTGAGAGAATGTTATTTTTTAATCTGGTTATTCATCTTTATTTGAGTTTATGAGAAGAGTTTTTACCCAACAAGCTTGGTTTTCCAACGTTAGCGGGGATGTTTTGGCTGGAATTGTGGTTGCTTTGGCGCTGATTCCGGAGTCGATCGCCTTTTCGGGTGTAGCAGGTGTGCCGCCGGAGGTGGGGTTATATGCTTCGATCTGTATGGCGATCGTCATTTCCTTTACGGGGGGACGGCCTGCAATGATTTCGGCGGCAACTGGCGCGATGGCGTTGTTGATTCCTGAGTTGATCCAGAAATTCCCTGATGATTTGGAGTTGGGGCTGCAATATTTGTTCGCAACCACGATTTTGACTGGGCTATTGCAGTTGGTGTGGGGCTGGATGAAGCTGGGTAATCATATGCGTTTTGTGCCGAGGCCTGTGATGGTGGGCTTTATTAATGCGCTGGCGATTTTGATTTTTAAGGCGCAGTTATCTCAGCTTACGAATGCGAATATTGAGCCGGGTGAAACGCCGCAAAATTTGGTCTTAGTTTATGTGTTGGTAGCGGTGGGTTTGGCGATTATCTATGGTCTACCGCAATTGGTGAAGTTGTTGCCGAAGGTGGTACGCAATGTCTTGCAAATTCTCCCGGCTCCTTTGGTGGCGATCGCCGCAATTACCATTGTTTCGATCAACCTTGGCTGGGGTGCAAATAACGAAGTAAACGTTGTCCAAGATTTAGGCGCGTTACCCTCAACCTTCCCACTCTTTAGCCTGCCGAGAATTCCCTTTACTTTTCAGTCGCTGGCTATCATTTTGCCCTATGCCCTAGCCCTATCTTTCGTTGGCTTGATTGACTCATTTCTCACCGCAAACGTCGTGGACGACATGATGGATGCCACCACGCCCAGCGACAAAAACCAAGAAGCCCTAGGCCAAGGCGTCTCAAATATTTTGGTTGGCTTTTTTGGCGGCATGGCAGGTTGCGGCATGATCGGTCAATCCGTGATTAACGTTAGCTCTGGCGCAAAAACAAGATTGTCCACCCTCACCGCAGGCATATTTTTACTAGTTTGTATTCTGCTGCTCAATCAATGGGTAGCTCAGATTCCGATGGCAGTCTTGGTCTCCGTGATGTTTATGGTCTCCTTTAGTACCTTTAGTTGGGGTTCTTTAAAGACTTTAAAAGTCGTGCCGAAAAGCGAAACTGCTGTGATGTTAACAACCGTTGCCACCACGATCTTGACCAGTAACCTTGCCTTTGGTGTCTTGGTTGGTGTTGCGCTAAGTACGATTTTCTTTAGTCGTAAAATTGCAGCCTTAGTTGATGTGACTTCGACGCTCAATGATGATGCTAGTGCAAGGGTTTATCACGTGAGTGGCCAGATCTTTTTTGTCTCAGTCGAAAGTTTACTCACCTCTTTTCGGTTTAAAGAAAACTTAGATCGTGTGGTACTCGACTTGACTCATGCTCAGCTCTGGGATCAATCTGCCGTCGATGCTGTAGACAAAATAGTTTTACGTTTTCGTCAGCGTGATATCGAAGTTCAATTACAAGGTCTCAACGAAGCGAGCGCGACTTTGATTGAACGGTTAGCCATTCATCATAAAACTGAGGATGAACTTGTAGAAATGCCAATTCGTTAAGTGAGAATCATTGCATTGTGTCTCCTTGCCAAAATCCCTGCTAGCAATTGAGAGTAGTAAAATTAACGTCTGTATTCTGCCAAGAGCTATTGTCCATTTTTTGAGGTGAAAAATTAGCCCTTAATTATCAGGATTTATTAGCAAGAAAAGGCTTTTGCAAAGTGTTTGTGAGAGTAATTTGGCAGCTTAGGTCTGTATTAAATAAGCTATTATTTAGTTCATTCAACTTTCTTGTTATTTACTGTTCGCGTTGGCAATAATGAATTAGAGATATTTTGGGTGTTTGCTGTTCGCTCAAACTTGGTAAATAGCCTCTTTTTATCCCACTCACGCTTAGTGCATGGCACGCTCCCCGTTTCACGATTTAACGTTAAAGAAATACTTTGTTCCTCGCCGAAAGCTAGCAACTTGTTCGGTTGGAACGCCTCTGCTTGAGGCGATCGCCCTGTTGTTACATCAGCCAGTGCAGGTGTGTGGTGTGACGTTAAACTGTGTGGCGATCGCCGAGCAGGGTGCTTTGTTAGGCTTCGTGACGCTCGATAATGTTTTGCAATTAATTGCAGAAAACTCGGATTGGGCTGAAGTGTCTGTGCAGCGGATGATGACGGATGCCGTAGAGGCGATCGTGCTGAATCAGACGATGACGATTTATCAGCTGCTGGATCATCTGCATCGGCATCAGCTATTTTTACTACCTGTGGTTGATGAGGCGGGACAGTGGCAGGGTTTGTTTACGCGTTGTGGTTTGCAGCAGCATTTTTTGCAAGCGGATAATGCGATGTTGGGCTTGCGCCATGCGGCGGATGTGATGACGACGGAGATTGCGCATCTGGATGCAACAACACCTTTAGTTTACGCAGCGCAGATGTTGGGGAGAAATCAGCAAGATTATGTTGTCGCCACGGCGCTTGATAATTCTGAATTAGCTGTGCCCTTGGGGTTTGTCGCGGCGACGACGGTGATCCAGGCTGCGTTGTCAGAAGTCGCGGGCGATCGCCTGATGATCGTCGGAGAGCAATTAGAGTTTGAACCGATCAAGATCGCAGAGACAGATAGTCTGGCGTCGGTAGTCTCGGTGATCGCAACGCAACGACAACCTTGGCTATTGGTGATGGGTGAGCAGAACGAATGGCAGGGCGTGATTACACAAGCGGCACTTTTAGAATTCGTTGATCCGGTGGCTCCGTTGTGGCGTAAAGCTGGGGTGAGTGCGCGACGAAGCAATAGTGAAAAAAAAGACTTGCTGCTGACAAAAAATGCGCCTTTATCAATGCCTGCAGAAACAAAGAGGCGATCGCCATATCAGGTGTTGTTATTAGAAAATAGTGGCCAGGATTCCGCAATTTTGATGCATTTGCTGGAACCACCACAGACGATAGATTTGAGTTTTCAAGTGACTCAGGTGGACGGGCTTGAGGTGGCTTTATCCCAGCTCGCAGCGCATACTTATGACCTGCTGTTAGT
>JBARRZ010000234.1:0-16267 GCA_049644465.1 Limnothrix sp. | reverse complement strand
TTCCCGAATATTGGATTGTCGATCCGAAGCGGGAATTAATTCGCATTTGCACCCAAACGGCAGGTGAAGATGGTTATGCCCACCAAGATTTCAAGCCGGGCGACACGATCAAATCGGTTCTTTTTCCCCAGCTTAATTTGACCGTAGATGAGATTTTTGAGCCAATTCTTGTGGAAGAGATGCTTCAGGCTGATAAGGAAAAGCAAAGCGAATTACAACAAGAACTAGCAGCAGAAAAACGGCGATCGCAGCAATTAGAAACCCTCCTACGGGAGAAGGGCATTAGCTTGGACGAATTAGTTTGAACTTTGCTTACAATGCCCCAGCGGCAGTTTTATCAATCACGCCAAAACCGAGGTGGGATGTAATATTCATCGCCTGAACAACGGGTTCACTGTCGGCATTTTTCAGATAATCAATCACGGTCACGGCGCAATTACCTTGCTTAATCGCCCAGATATCTTTCGGTGCTAAACCCATCAATCGACAAAGCACGACTTTATTGATGGCATCGTGAGCCACAACAATACCGACTTGGTTTGGGGTTGCCGCGTATTTCGCCACAATCTCATCCCAGGCGATCGCCGCCCGATCCCAAACTCCTTGGATATTTTCACCCTCAGGCATCTGCACCGTTTCTGGAGTTCCTTGCCACTCGGCTAACATACCGGGAAAATTCGCCTCAATCTCCGATTCCAACATCCCTTCCCACAGACCATGGCCAATTTCCACTAGTTGATCATGGGTGTCTAGCTCAATGCCGGGATGTTCCTGCAAAATAATTTCGGCTGTTTCCTTCGGGCGACTCATCGGACTAGTCATGCCAAAATGCAATTCCACATCCTTTAAAAATGCCTTCGCTTTTGCCGCCTGCTCTCTGCCGTTGTCGTTCAGGGGAATATCTTTTGAGCCTTGAAAACGCCCTTCACGATTCCAGTTGGTTTCACCGTGACGCACTAACAAAATTCGCAACCCTTCGTGACCGGGACGAAAAGACGGAATCGTTACACCGAGATGGGCGGTTTGATTGAGGGATTCGTATTGCACAATGTCCCCAAGTTGTCCGGCAAAATTGATGACGTTGATACAGCAGTTAGATTGTTGAATGGCTTGATATTTTTCTGGTGGAATACCGGAGGCGCTCATAATTAGGCAACGGTTAATGCCATTGTGAGCAACGATCAGAATTGTCTCCCCGGCGTGTTTTGCGAGGATTTCCTGCCAAAAACTTTTTGCCTGTGCGTAGAGACTTTTAACCGGAAAATGTTCTGTGCCGTCGGCGAGGGTCATCGAAAATTCGGCTGGACGTTCATGCCACTGGCGATATTCTTCTGGGTATTTTTCTTTAACTTCAGTTTTGGGCAACTCTTCCCAGTTGGGTAGGTCAATTTCGAGGAGTCCTTGGCTGGGAGTCGGCGCTGGTGCGTTAGTGAGTTGGCTGTGAATGACTTCGGCGGTTTTCTTGGCGCGCTGGAGAGGACTGCAATAGATGGCGGCGAAATCAATACCGTTGAGGGTTTTGCCTACGGTGGTTGCGTCAGCGATGCCTTGGTCGGTGAGTACTGATTTGTCACAGCGGCCTTGAATCTTTTTAACGGCGTTGTAAGTGCTTTGTCCGTGACGCACGATAATGACGCGGGTTGCCATCTTGGGTTCTCCAATGTTTGCTTGCTTTTGGGATAGGAAAGTTTGATGCGCGGGGCAATTTTGCCTACACCATAGTATCGGATGATCGGGGACAATTGACGCGGAGAAAAGGGGATGGGGTGACGGGGGAGGAATTGATGCGGAGACGGGGGAAATGTATGATTTGGTGATGGGTTCGGGAGAGTGAAGATGATGGTAGATGTGGCGATCGCCCTAGGTAGTAATTTGGGTGATTCACTGGCGATTTTAGAAAATGCTGTGGCGGATTTGAGCCGGGAAAATGGTATCGAATTATTAGCCAAATCAGCGTGGTATAAAACTAAGGCGATTGGGCCACCGCAACCGGATTATTTGAATGGGTGCATTACTTGTCGGGTGGCGCTGGAACCAGAAGTTTTGCTCAATATTTTGCAGGCAATAGAAAATTGCTATGGACGACAGCGCACTGAGCATTGGGGTGCAAGGACGCTCGATTTAGATTTGATTTTGTATGGGCAACAGGTGATCGATTTACCGCATCTCCAAGTTCCCCACCCTTTGATGAAAGAACGAGTTTTTGTGTTGATGCCTCTAACTGAAATTGCAGCAGATTGGGTTGAACCAGTTTCTCTAAAAACAATTCGATATTGGGGCGATCGCCTTAGTACTGATGATATTCAACGCCTCTAAGCCGCGATAGATCGCCAAAGACAAAACAACCAAAAAAACAGATTATTCGGCTTTGAAAAACAATGCAAATTTCTGCTAGTAAAAGTTGGCAAATAGATGATTGAGCAAGTTACCTTCCATGAAAAAAACTCAATTTACCGAGCTTATTTACAGATTTTTTTGATGTGTCAAGAATTAGTTGGCTACTATTTCCATCGAGTTAGGACAGAGCAAAGTTGATTCTGCATCATTCCATTCTGGTGTGGTGAGACCGACAGCCCCAAGGAACTGTGTTTCGCAAATGATTGTTTTCAAAACAGCACGATTGATAAAGAGAGTCGTCGCGCCAGAGTAAGCTTTTCCACCCTTCTCTGATAAAGGACGAGCAATTACAGAACCCTGAATATTGGTTTTCACAAAGCTGTAAGAATAGTACTGAGATGATTGTTTTGGCAGGATATTAAGCCGTTCTATGCTATCTGCAAATTCTAGTTTTTCAACCATGTAGGCTTGTTGAGCACGATTGATTGTTCCGATATAAGATTTTGCTTCAGATTGTCTTGCTTTCGCTGCTTGGCTCAGCATACTAGGGAAGACAATCGCTGATAAAATGCCAATAATTATGATAACTACAAGCAACTCGATCACGGTAAACCCAGAAGGTGAATCTTGCGATTTTAGTGATTTTAAGCTGCGATTTTTTGAAAGATAAATTAGTAGCTCGTTCATGATTAATTCGTTGAGATAACACACTGAAATGACAAGATAAAAAAGCAAGTCATACACAAATTACCCTGTGGAATCTGCTTGCCCATCATAAAAATTGTTTTTCAGTATTTTTACTGCTTTTTTTATCTCTAAATAAGCAAACACTCTCGGCTTTTACCTATTTAGCTGTTTAACGGTTACAGGCGATCGCCCTTCATAACCGGAATTGGAATCTTGAAGTTTTACAACAAAAATAGAGTCGGTCACGAACAACCAACAGCGGGCGATCGCCCCAGATTCACAAGCAGAACGAGAGCAAGAAAGTAAGTTATCCTTGATCAATATGTCTTAGGCAACACAGTTACATCTACTTTTTCCTGTCCAGTTATCCCAATTATTTCGGCAGTATTTCATGGATACCAAAGCTTTTAGTGAGCTTTTTCCCCTTTTTAGCAACGCTAGCCCCGAAACAATCGAATCGCTGCTTTCGATCACCACAGAGCATGAGTACCCAGTTGGCCGTACTGTGCTGATGGAAGATTCTTGGGGCAACGCAGTGTACTTTATCCAGTCCGGTTGGGTAAAAGTACGCCGCTTAACGGGAGATGACAAAACGATGACTTTGGCTATTTTGGGGCAAGGTGATTTTTTTGGAGAAATGGCAATCCTAGACGAGTCACCGCGCTCAACGGATGTCGTCGCTTTGTCCCAAGTGAAGCTGTTAAGTATCTCAGCCCAAAGGTTTATCCAGACCTTATTTCGAGACCATCAGCTCCATCACAAAATGCTGCAATTAATGGTGCGACGTCTGCGTAATTCTAATGCGCGTTTCCAGTGGCGTAAGCAACCACCCGCTTTAAAGTTAGCGAAAACTTTAATTTTGCTGGCTGAAAGTTATGGTGAGCCGACTGACCAAGGGGTGAAAATCATTAATATGCCCTCAGTTGATCTTGCTGATGTGGCAGATATTACCCCTAAAGAGGTGCAGATTATTCTCACAAAGCTCGAGAGTAAGGGATGGCTAGAGATGGACGATGCTACGATTCATTTTATTAATTTCAAACAGTTAACTAATCTAGCCGGACGGGCTTAGGGCAAAATTTCTGATGGTTCAAGCTGCTATTTCTTCGGAAACTTCTACCGCAACAATTCAAGAGGAGACGATCGCCGCAATTTCATATCAAGTGGCGATGCCAAATCCGCACAATCATTTGTTTGAACTAACGATGCAGATCCAAAATTGGGATGCTGAGACGTTGAATCTGAGGATGCCTGTCTGGACGCCGGGGTCTTATTTAGTCCGGGAATATGCGCGTCATGTTCAGGATTTTGCGGCGATCGCCACCGACTCTTCCAAATCATTAACTTGGCAAAAAAAAGCTAAAAATCATTGGCAGATTGAGACTTGCGACATTCCAGATATCACCATCACTTACCGCATTTATGCGAATGAGCTAACCGTTAGAACAAACCATTTAGACGCGACGCACGGTTATTTCAACGGCGCAGCTTTATTTTTCTTTGTGCCCGGCTATGCGGATCAAGCTTCGATTTTGACGGTGGAGCTGCCCCACGAGGCTTGGCAAATCAGTACGACACTGCCACTGTTAGAAGAATTTGAAAATCGGTTTTGGGTCGAAAATTTTGATGTACTAGTGGATAGCCCCGTTGAAGTGGGATTGCATGAGTCTTACGAATTTCTCTATGCTGATAAGCCTCATCGCTGGGTTGTTTGGGGTGATGGTAATTTTGAAGCAGATCAGGCGATCGCCGACACTAAAAACATCATCAAAGTCGAAGCGGAGATCTTTGGCGATGGTCTGCCCTACGACGAATATATGTTTTTACTGCACCTATCCAGTAGCGGCTATGGTGGCCTAGAGCACAAAGAAAGCTGCTCCCTTAATTACCCCCGCTTTGGCTTTAAAAAGAAAGATTCTTACTACCGCTTTATGCAGTTAGTGGCCCACGAATTTTTCCACCTCTGGAACGTAAAACGGTTGCGCCCCAAAGCCCTCGAAACCTTCGATTACGAAAGCGAAAATTACACCCCTTCTCTCTGGTTTTCTGAAGGCGTTACTAGCTATTACGACCTGATTATTCCCTTGTGGTCGGGCGTGTATAACGAGAAGTTTTTCCTTGAAAGTTTGGGCAAAGATATTTCTCGCTACCTCAATACACCGGGGCGTTTCGTGCAGCCCTTGAGCGAATCGAGTTTTGACGCTTGGGTGAAACTCTACCGCCGTGATGCCAACAGCAACAACAATCAAATGTCCTACTACCTCAAGGGGGCAATGGTGTCGTTGATGTTGGATTTGTTGATCCGCGATCGCCACGACAACCAAAAATCCCTTGACGATGTCCTGAAAATTATGTGGCAAGACTTTGGCAAAGCGGAAATTGGCTTCACACCAGAGCAAGTCAAGCAAGTTTTTGAAACCGTTGCTGACTGCAATCTCGATGACTTTTTCCAAAAATATCTTCACGGTTTAGAAGAATTGCCCCTCGATGACTACCTCGAACCTTTCGGGCTGAAACTGAAACCGATTTACGACAGCAAAAAAATCCCCTATTTCGGCGCTATTCTCCAAGCAGAAAACAATCAAACCAAAGTGCAAAGCGTTGATAGCGGCTCCCCAGCCCACCAAGCAGGACTCGATCCCGGTGACGAAATTCTGGCAATTGGTAGCTATCGTCTGACCGCCGATCAACTGGGCGATCGCCTTCAGAACTACCAAGCAGGTGATACAATTTCGATCACGATTTTTCAGCAAGATCAACTAAAAACCCTTGCCGTAACCCTCGCTGAAGCCCAGCCCAGCAGTTACCAAGTCCAGAAAAATCCCCAAGCCTCGGCCCAACAACAACAAAAATTACAAGGTTGGCTCCATCGCTAGAGCTACTTTTCTGATTGCGTTTTCGTGTTTGTCCACTGCCCCATTTTGTCCCTTCCTATAGACACCGCCTGCCCCTAACCCATGCATAATTTCCTCCCTACCGCCTATTTCCAAGGAAAATTTGTACCCTTCGCAGACGCAAATATTTCCATCGCAACCCACGCACTCCATTACGGTACGGGCGCATTCGGCGGCTTACGGGGCATCCCCGATCCCAATGATCCAAGTCAAATTTTACTTTTTCGTTTAGAACGACACTGCCGCCGCCTCAGCAATAGTGCCAAGTTTTTGCAATTTGAGATCGAAGCCGACAAGATCGAGCATGTGATTGTTGACTTTGTGAAAAAGAATCAACCCACACAATCTTTTTACATCCGACCTTTTGTTTACACTTCCGACCTCGGCATTGCGCCTCGCCTCCACAAAATCGAAAAAGACTTTTTTGTCTACGGTCTAGAACTCGGTGATTATTTATCTCCCGACGGGATTTCTTGCCGCATCAGCTCTTGGACTCGCCAAGAAGACCGAAGCTTTCCGCTGCGGGGCAAAATTAGTGGTGCTTATATCGCTTCAGCGCTCGCTAAAACCGAAGCTGTCGAGTCGGGTTTCGATGAAGCTTTACTCATGAACTCACAGGGTAAAGTTTGCGAAGCATCGGGGATGAACGTCTTTATTGTGCGCAACGGCAAATTAATTACGCCCGGCTCTGACCAAGATATTCTCGAAGGCATTACCCGCGATAGCATTCTTACTCTGGCCAAACACTTTGGGATTGAAGTCGTAGAACGTCCAATTGATAAATCAGAATTGTTGATTGCAGACGAAGTTTTTCTGAGTGGTACGGCAGCTAAAGTGACACCGGTGAAGCGTGTTGAAAATTATGAGTTGCCGAATGTTCGGCCAATCACTGAGAAGCTACGGGATAAGCTAACGGCGATCACAAAGAATCAAGATTCTGAGTTTTCTGAGTGGGTTTATAAGATTCCTTTAGGCTAAGAATTAAGAGGGAGACACGGAGAGGGGAAGGGGAAGACACGGTGACGCGGAGGGCTGGTGACGCGGAGAAGGTAAGAACTGGTGATGAAGAAATTTTGCTCTAAGTAGGGATTTTGATTGAGAAAATATCAGTTTCTCTCTGTCCCCTTGTCCCCGCGTCTCTCTTTCTCCGCGTCCCTCTTTCTCTGAATTCTCAACCCGAACTCACGTTATTTAAGTAACAAATCGGAGTCGGGCAAACTGAATTTCGTCGAGTACTTGATTGATTTGGCGTCGCTCTTCTTTGGTAACGAGTTTGTTATTGAGGCAATGGCTCATGAGCTGCATCTGTTCTTGGCGGGTGAGTTCTCTGGTGTCGAGAATGCGATCGCACAGGTCTTGAATATTTATTTTGAGGGTCGGTATCGACTTCTGAGCAGCCATGATGATGAGGTGAGGAGGGTTCCGTCTATTGTAGAGGGCGACTTGTTATCATCGAAATAGTGATCTTTGAGAAATGTTACGAGAATAAATGGACATTGTGCGACTGCCGGCCTTTAACGACAACTATTTGTTTGTGCTCCGAGCTGAGGGGGCGACAGAAGTGGTTGTGGTTGATCCGGGAGACGGCAAGGTCATTCTCGATTATCTGCGACGACAAGGTTTAACTTTGCGGACTATTTTGATTACGCACCATCATTATGATCATGTGGGTGGTAATCGGTTGTTGTTGTCTCGTTTTCCCAATGCTGCGGTCTATGCGAGTGCTTACGATCAAGCTCAGGGAAGAATTCCGGGACAGACACACGCACTCAATGATGGCGATCGCCTGACGATCTGTGGGCGTACAGCAGAGATTCTGTTTGTACCCGGTCATACCCAAGGTCATATTGTTTATTATTTTCCGCCAGCGCAACCGGAATCGCCGGGGGATCTGTTTTGTGGCGATACGCTTTTTCTCGGCGGGTGTGGTCGGTTGTTAGAAGGAAATCCGCAGCAAATGCGGCGATCGCTAGCCAGAATTCGGAGCTTACCGGACAACACGAAAATATGGTGTGCCCACGAATATACCCTTACGAATCTGCGTTTTGCCCTAGGCGTGGATCCAGAAAATATTGCGCTCAATCGTCGGTTTGATCAAGTTAAGTTGCAGCGGCAACGTCATGAAGCGACTGTACCGGGTCTGCTCAGTCTCGAAAAAGAAATTAACCCGTTCTTACGCTGGGATGATCCAGAGATTCAAAAGCAAATGCAACATCGAGAAGCAGACCGTGTTTTTACCAAACTACGCGGTAAGCGAGATTTATTTTAGAGCGAATTCTTGATGAGAAGCTTGTGCAGGCTAGGGATCGCTTGTCTTGCGTACAGTTTTAATGATGCAGAATTTGTGGTAGCGAACTAAGTTGAAAACGATATTTCGCGGGAAAGATTACGAATATTCTAAAAACATCTAAAGTAAAGGGTAATCTTTTTAAATCAGCATCTTTACACTTTCTCGGCTTTTTTAAGTCGGATTGACTGAGGTTAACTGCTTAGTTAATTCATTAAAATGCTTTGGGTTCGTTGTTTTTTTGCAGCGATCGCCAGCATAATCATTAGCCGACCGATGGACCAAATTGAGTCCAGACGTCTACGACCACCCCGTAATTTATCTCCGGTGATTTTCATAATGCCTACTGCGATTACACACGATCAAGTTCATCAGATCGTCTCCAACCACCACGATAACCCCCATACTGTTCTTGGTTGTCACCCAGTGGAGACCGATGGAAGCACCCAGTATTCGGTGCGAGCTTATCTTCCTAGAGCGACAGAAGCTTGGGTAGTTGATCCAAAATCTCAGGCAGAATATCCGATGTCATCGCTGCATCACCCTCATTTTTTTGAATGCACCGTCGAGACAAAATTACCGATCAACTATCAGCTCAAACTTCAAGAAGGCGATCGCCAACGCAGCATTTACGATCCCTACGCCTTTAACGACATTCCTCACATCAGCGAACTAGACCTACACCTCTTTGCCGAAGGCAATCACCACCGCCTCTACGACAAAATGGGCGCACATTGCCTCACCTTCCAAGACGTCCAAGGTATTTATTTCGCCGTTTGGGCACCCAGCGCCCGCAACGTATCCGTCCTCGGTGACTTCAACGAGTGGGATGGCCGAGAACACCAAATGCGTAAACTCGGCATCGGTGTCTGGGGCATCTTCATTCCCGAACTGACAATCGGTACAACCTACAAATACGAGATCAAAAACTACGAAGGCCACATCTACGAAAAAACAGATCCCTACGGTTTCGCCCAAGAAGTACGCCCCAAAACCGCCTCCATCGTTGCCGACCTCGACACCTACGACTGGCAGGACAGTGACTGGATTGAAAAACGTGCCAACTCCGATCCGCTCAAAAAGCCGATTTCCATCTACGAACTGCACCTCGGCTCATGGCTACATGGTTCCACCGACGAAAAAATGCAGCTCCTTTCCGGCGAAGCAGAACCCGTCATTGTTAACGATGCCAAAGTCGGTGCTCGCTATCTCAGCTACTACGAACTAGTCGATAAACTCATTCCTTACATCAAAGAACTGGGCTATACCCACATTGAGTTATTGCCGATCGCCGAACATCCTTTCGATGGCTCATGGGGTTATCAAGTCACTGGTTACTACGCTCCGACTTCCCGCTTCGGTAATCCCGAAGATCTGATGTATTTTATCGATCAGTGCCACGCAAACGATATTGGCGTTTTAGTGGATTGGGTTCCCGGTCACTTCCCCAAAGATGGTCATGGTTTAGCCTTCTTTGATGGCACACATCTATACGAACACGCTGACCCCCGTAAAGGCGAACACAAAGAATGGGGCACATTAATCTTCAATTACAACCGCAATGAAGTCCGTAACTTCCTCGTGGCTAATGCCCTGTTCTGGTTCGATAAATATCATATCGATGGCATTCGGGTTGATGCGGTCGCATCGATGCTTTATCTCAATTATTGTCGCGAAGACGGTGAATGGGTTGCGAATGATTATGGTGGCAATGAGCATTTGGAAGCTGCTGATTTCCTACGCCAAACGAATAATGCCGTCTTTAAATATTTCCCCGGAATTATTTCTGTGGCAGAAGAGTCTACAGATTGGCCGATGGTCTCTCGTCCGACTTATTTGGGCGGATTGGGCTTTAACCTGAAATGGAATATGGGTTGGATGCATGACAACCTTAAATATTTCAGCATGGATCCTTGGTTCCGACAGCACCACCAAAACAGAATGACTTTTAGTATGTGGTATCACTACAACGAAAATTACATGCTGGCGTTGTCCCACGATGAGGTTGTCCACGGTAAGAGTTCGATCATTGGCAAGATGCCGGGTGATGAATGGCAAAAGTTTGCGAATGCGCGGGCTTTGTTTACGCATATGTTTGCTCACCCGGGTAAGAAAACAATGTTTATGAGCATGGAGTTCGGCCAGTGGGGTGAGTGGAATGTTTGGACGGATCTAAATTGGGATCTGCTGCAATATCATCACCACAGTAAGCTCAAGGGATTCTTTAAGGCTTTAAATCAGGTTTATAAAGAACAGCCTGCGTTGTATGAGCGAGATTTTGCTAAGGATGGTTTCCAGTGGATTGATTGTTCGGACAGTCGCAATAGTGTGTTTTCTTTTGTGCGTCGTGCGGAGGATCCGAATGATTTTCTGGTGGTGGTTTGTAATTTTACGCCGCAGTTACATCAGCATTATCGTGTAGGGATGCCGGAGGCTGGACATTATGTGGAGATCTTCAATAGTGATGCTAGTGTGTTTGGCGGCAGTGACCAGAGTAACTTTAATGGTGTCTGGACTGATGAGTGGAGCTTGCATGATCTGCCTGTTTCTGCGGATCTGCGTTTGCCGCCGCTGGGTGTGATTATTTTGAAATTGGAGCGTGAAGGGGTGTCTGAAACGGCTTGAGTTGGTTTGACTTGGTGATGAGTAAAACTTGAAATGGCGATTGGGAGAGGGGGAGAGCTGGTGACGCGGAGATTTTAGATTGGCACTGAGGTTTTGATTGAAAAAATATTAATTTCACTCTGTTTCTTTTGCTCTAAATCTTCATTTCTCTGAGTCTCCTTTTCGCCGCGTCTTTCTTGTGCAGTGGCTATTTTGTGATGGATTGGCATGAAAAAACACTGAATTTTTGGTGAGATGGGCGTGATCTAATGCCGAATTGAAGGGCGATCGCCTATGATCAAACACATTATTGGATTTATGTGGCGATTCAGATGAAGCGGGTTTTAGTCAAATATAATTCACCAACGTTTATTATCGGATTGTGTTTGACGGGGTTGTTGGGGGTCAGTATCTTGGCGACGAAGGGGCGCGACTGGCAACCACCGATAGGTAAGGAAGATGCGGTTAATCCGGATGCACCGTCGCAAGTCTTGGGGCTGATTGATAGTAATCCTCAAGAGCGAGACAGCAGTTTGCAGGCGATCGCCACGGATGGGAATATCCTTGATCGGAGTCGCGCTCGTTATTTGCTAGCGATGCAACATTTGGTGGATTTAGACGGCGGCTCAGCCCTAGAGCAATTAGAGAATTTAGAAAAAGATTATCCTGTACTCGCACCCCACATCCTGATTAAGCGGGGCCGAGCCTACGAATTGAGCAATAATTTGGCAGAGGCTCAAGCTACTTGGCAGCAAGTCGTTGATCAACATGCGGGTGACCCAGCGGCAGCAGAAGCGCTATATCGACTGAGCAAATATGGTGAACAATATGCGGAACAGGCGATCGCCCAATATCCAGCCCATCCCCGCACTCAGACTTTGATTCGGGAACGTCTCGACCAAAATCCTGATCAGTTTAAGCTCCTTGTGCTGCGGTTACGCTACGAAGCCGATGCCCCGGATGTTAAACAAGTTCGACAACTATTAGTGGATCGATATCGCGACCAACTCACCCCCGAAGTCTGGGAGGCGATCGCCGATAGTTATTGGGATGCGTGGGACTACGGCAAAGCCGCCACAGCCTACGAAAAATCCCCCAAAAGCGCACAGAATCTCTATCGCATTGCCCGCGGTTATCACATCGTTGACGACAATAGCAATGCCCGCAACGCTTATAAAGCACTAATTCAAGCGTTTCCAGATGCCCCTGAAACCGGTGTCGGTTTACGCCGTCTCGCTACCCTCGTCAAAGATACAGAAGCCTTAACTTACCTCGATCAAGCCTACAAAAAATTTCCAGAAGAAGGCCCCGAAGCCCTTTTGAGTAAAGCAAAAATTCTCGACAAAGTAGGTAGTCCAACCTCTGCCAAGCAAGCCCGCCAAATGGCTTTAACCGGCTTTAAAAATAATCCAGCAACCAGCGAATACCGTTGGCAACAAGCCGAGAATTTCGCGAAAGAAGGCCGTTACGACCGGGCTTGGGAATGGGCACAACCGATCGCCAAAGATACGCCGGATCATTCCCTTGCCGCTGAATCCGTTTTCTGGATCGGTAAATGGGCTGAGCGTTTAGACCGTCCCGCCGAGGCAGAACAGGCGTTTACGAAGGTGCTGCAAGAATATCCAGAATCTTATTACGCTTGGCGTTCGGCGGTGCAGTTGGGCTGGGATGTCGGTGATTTTCGGTCAGTACGCGATCTGCAACCAAATTTGAGTATTCCCCAAGCGCGACCTTTGCCACCAACGGGTTCGCCTGCTTTTCAAGAATTATTTCGGATTGGTCAGGATTTTGATGCTTGGAATGTGATGGAAATGGAGCTGGCCGACAAGCAGGATTTAACAGTCGATGAAGCGTTTACTCAAGCTTTATTAAAACTCGCTCAAGGGAAATATCTCAAGGGTATTAATGCAATCTGGGAACTGAGCCAACGGGAAGAACCGGGCGATCGCCAAGAATGGCAAAAGTTACGAGAACGGCCTGATTATTGGTATGCCTTATTTCCGTTTCCCTACGCAGAGCCAATCCAAAAATACGCCGCTGACAATGAGCTAAACCCGTTGCTAGTTGTGTCACTGATGCGCCAAGAATCCCGTTTCGAAAAAGAAATTCAGTCTTCGGCTGGAGCCACGGGATTGATGCAAGTGATGCCAGCGACAGGCGAATGGATTGCCGAGCAGACGGGTGATACGGAATATAACCTCAATAATCCAGAGGACAATATCGAGTTTGGCGCATGGTATCTCCGCTATACGCACCGTGAATATGACGACGATTCGATGTTGGCAGTGGCGAGCTATAACGCCGGCCCCGGTAACGTCGCGAAATGGGTGCGGAAGTACGATACAAGTGACCCCGATTTCTTCGTTGAGCAGATTCCGTTTAAAGAAACAAAGGGCTACGTGGAAGCGGTCTTTGCGAATTATTGGAATTATCAGCGACTATACAACCCAGAATTACAAGAGCGGTTGCAATCTTTGGCCAAGTTCTAAATTAATCGAGTTCGGGATAAGTAAGGCTTGCAATGATGACGCGGGGAGGGGGAGAGCGGGTGACGCGGAGATGTCGCTTTAAGCAGAGATTCTGAGTGGAAAAATATTAATTTCTCTCTGTCCCCTTATCTCCGAGTCTCCTTGTCTCTAAGTCCCCCCTTCTCTACTCACAGTCGCCTAAGGCAACCAACGGGGATAGACTCCCGCAAAAGGTAATGCTTCGAGCTGGGTTGTTTCTGGTGTGAGTCCGGGTACCATCAGCCACAATTGACCGTCGGCGATCGCCGCCCCAGAACTTGTTAAAAAGTAAAGCTCTTCTTCATTGCTCGGATCTGTGACCACTTGGCTAAACAGCAAACCGAGGCCATCGGGGGCCATGCTGAGGTTGATATCTTGAAATTGATTGAGTTGCGCCAAGCGGTTCGTTTCACCGGTTTGTAGGTTGATTTCCACAAAGAAAGGCTGTTCTTGGTAACCTTCTCCGCGCACTAGCTCTGTGACGAGACAGTACAAATTCGTTTGGCTAGGGTCAAAGTCACAATCGAGGATTGAGCCGTCCGTATCCAGTAATTTTTGTTCTTGATTGCGGTTGTTCACCAAATACAGCGATCGCACGTAGCGCAGCTCTGGATTATCACTATTAAAGTCCACTAATACAGCGGCGGAACCGTCCGGCGAAAAGGTGATGACTTGGCCAAAGCGCGGCAAAAAATCGAGCGGTTCTTCTTCAATATTTTCTAGCGAATAAATTGCAACGCCTTCTCCTTGGGGCATGGCTATAGTTTTGCCATCAGGGGCGATCGCAAAATCACCACCGACCAAGTCCAGTGGCTGCGGTTCTTGATCGGGTTCTATTAGCCACAGGCCAAAATCTGCCGGATCTTCGCGGTTGACTCGCTGCACGGCGATCGCCTGACCATCTGCCGCTAACTGAAACTGTAAATTTTGATAATCCTGATTGTCCAGCACCAATTCCAAAGACGGTTCAAACTCATCTTCCGTGGTTTCGTCCTCAAGATTAATCCCTGTGTCTACCCGGTATAACTGCGCATCCTGAATGCCTTCGGTTGGGCGATCGCGGTCTACTGCACTAAACAAAATAGCTTTCCCTTCCGGGTATACCTGAAAATCAAGTACCACCAAATTTGGCGGCGTCAAAACCTGTGGCTGATCGTCCGTCCAGTTATAAACAATTAGGCGACTCTTCTCGCCCTCATCCGTGCCGATATAAGCCAAAGCTCGATCTCGCGTTTGGAAAGTGCTGGAAAAATCTTGCATCGTTTTACCCAACTTGCCCGACGCCGCAAACTTCTCGCGTGCACCCCGCAAATTGAGCTGATAGGTCTCGCCGTAAGGAGCCGGCTGCAACAACGTATAGGCCAATCGCTTCCCAGCCCAACTAAATTTCCCCGGTAACGGCGGATCGATCACCAAATTGTCGGTAACCCCTTTCGCATCCATCGGCCGATCGAACGTCATTATAAATGCTGTATCTTCGCCACCAATTTTTTCTCCCTGCCAAGAAAATTCTCGTACCCTTGGGCCTGTATTAATTGGACAATCATCGCCGCAAAGCCGTTCACCACCGACACTGAGAAGAATCAGTACACTAAAAATAACGACTAAGGCAATGGCAAGGCGATCAATTTTCGTCATAACGACTGCAAAAAACAATAGAGACCAACAGTAAAGCTAAATTTGAGCTGGGTGTAAAACTGTTTCTATTTTGTCGTGTTTCTGTGACGAATCGCAATTGACTGTTGGATTACGACATTATTCGCGCTGGATGCTCTGTCTAAATTGAGGCGATCGCCAAACTAATCAACCCGTTAATAATTAAAACTAGAAATGCTGATGCGGAGATTTATCTAGCTCAAAACAGTAATGTTGATTGCAAAAATATTAATGTCATCCTCTTCTTTTCATCTCCATTTCCCCGAGTCCCCGTGTCTCCCTCACTCCGCGTCTCTTTTGTCTCTAAGCTCCCTTTCTCCCAAGATTTTGCGCAAAATTTTTCAGCCAAACTCACACTAGATTAAGGAATCCAAAGCGGTTTGTAACCGGGCATTAAGGACTCTGGAGAAACAGCCTGCATTTCTGATTGGGCATTCAGTTCCGGTAATGCTAGCAGCCACAGCCGCCCACCCTCTACAGCCAAACCTTGATCCGTAAATAATTCCGTGCGATCAGTTGGTTGCGAGGTAACCACTTGGTCAAACAACAGAGCCACACCGTCGGCGGAAACACTGAGGCGGACATCGCGATAATTGGGCAGCGACAACAAAGGAGTTTCTGCGCCACTGGCAATATTAATGGCACTCAGAAAAGGTTCTTCCACATTACGACCGAGACTTTCGCCTTGATCCAATTTGAGACAATAAAGCGTTTCACTATCGCGGGGTTCAAAACGACAATCAATAATCGGAGCTAAGGTTCTGAGCAGTAGACGTTCCGGTGTAGCTTGCGTCTCATCGAGAATGTAGACAGAATAAATTTCGCCCGCGACTTGGAGCGCAACTTGCTGGGTTTGGTCTGGAGAAAAAGCGAGCAGTTTAGAAAATGCTTCTTTGGCTTGGATTGCGCCGCCATCACGGCCAAGGGGAATGAGCGAAAGACGGTTTTGTTGGGAAATGGCAATGGTTTCACCGTCGGGAGAAATCAAAAATTCTTCTGCAGGGACGCCTAAACCTCTAGGTTCGGCTTTGCCTTCGATGGCCCAGAGACTGCGATCGCGGGAATCTTCGCGGTTGGTGCGTTGGACGATAATGCGTTGGCCGTTTTCTGAAAGCTGAAATTTGCCGTTGATGTAGTCTGTTGCGTTGAGGATGGGGCGAATTTGTCCGGCATTAGGCGGATTTTCGCTGTTCTGAAAGTTTAAGCCTGTGGTGACTGTATAAAGTTGTTGGTCGTCTGGGCTAAAGCCAACGCCACCTTTGGGAATGTCGGAAAATAACAGGCGATCGCCGTCA
>JBARRZ010000233.1:0-14804 GCA_049644465.1 Limnothrix sp. | reverse complement strand
GCTTGTGATCCACTGACAGAACTTCTCCCACAAGGAAGCGCTTTCGCGCGTTTGTAGTGTAGTTGTCATGTGTTTTATGATTGCTATGATTTTTTCAAGGTGCGTTCCGCCGAAGCAGAACTCGTTTGTCCTTATGTACTTAATAGTATAGAAACTGTTGCTTTTTGTAAAGTCTTCTAAGGAAACTTTTACTTATGACAGAGATAGTCTCTCCTTATGTCCAGTGTGGATCTCCGGATAAACTGATTGCGGAAACCGTAGTGATGTACAGTCCGGCTTTTACTTTGGTTCCGACTTATGAATGCTTTAATTCTTGTACGTACTGCAATTTCCGGGTTTCCCCCCAGTCTGACTTGTGGTTGACGTTAGACGGAGCACGCCATTTGTTAGAGGATTTACGAAAAAAGCAGGTTACAGAGATTCTTATTCTGAGTGGTGAAGTGCATCCTCAGTCTTTGCGGCGATCGCCTCTCATAAATCTCATCAAGGAATTGTGCGTGCTGGCGTTGGATTTAGGATTTATTCCTCATACAAACGCGGGGCCATTGAGTCGGCAAGAGATGGAGTTGCTAGGTGCTGTCAACGGTTCAATGGGGCTAATGCTGGAGCAGATGCGGGGAGATTTGGCTGTGCATCGTCATGCGCCGAGCAAAAATCCTCAGCTACGGTTGCAACAGTTGGACTGGGCTGGGCAATTAAAAATTCCGTTCACGACGGGTTTACTGTTGGGGATTGGAGAGTCGGAGCAAGACTGGGTTGAAACTTTGGAGGCGATCGCCGCAGTTCACGAAAAATGGGGCCATATTCAAGAAGTGATTTTGCAACCCCATAGTCCGGGCGCAAATCAAAGTTACGCTGGTTTGGGTTTTGATGCGCAACGATTGCCAGAAGTGATTCGTCTGGCGCGGAGCATTTTACCCGAGGCGATCGCCATTCAGATTCCCCCGAACCTTGTCGCAGATTTTGAGTGGCTACTACGTTGTATCGAAGCAGGGGCCAGAGATCTTGGCGGTATCGTTCCGAAAGACGAAGTTAATCCCAACTATCATCATTTAGAACTATCTAAATTACAGTCATTATTAACGAAAGAAGGCTGGCAGCTCACACCACGACTAGCTGTTTATCCCCAATACAAAAATTGGATGCCCCCAGTAATCCAATCAGTAGTGAATCACCTAGAGACATCCTCAAGAATATCAAATAAATATTCAGATGTTAGACACAATTAAGTGTTAGGCACAGTTTCCACAGAAGAAGCACCATCAACTTTTTGAGCGACACTTTTTGCCTGACTCAAAATACCTTTAGCATCTTCGTTGTACTTAAGAACCACAGTGCTACCAGATTGCGCAACCCAGAGGCCGACTTCATCGGAAATATTTGCATCATCCAAAGCTTGAGCTACACGTTTTGCCAAGCCACTTTCATCAAAATTGCCGTCCAAACCAACTTTCTCAGCCGGAATAGACTTTTCTTTCGCAACAGATGCAACCGAAACTCTAGGAGACTTAGTAGCCTTCGCTTTAGCTACCTTCTCTTCTTCTTTTTTACCGAAAAGTTTACCTAAAAAACCCATAATATATATGACCTCTCATAAATTACGTGTACGTTGTACATAATAGGGATTTCAGCCTAAAATTTCATCGTTCTAGAGGACTAGCTTTCGCTACAATTTTCGCTCGATAGGATTACGTTTTTGGCTACAGATTCCATCCTTAAACTGCCTTTAGACATACTACTTTCTGTCTGTTTTTTACTCCGATCAAAACTAAGCAGTAAATTCGGAGGCTTCAGAAGCAACGAAAGTAAAACTTTGATAAATTGCCAATTTCTTATTTTGCAATCTGAATGGCGCTTTTCGAAGCGTTATTTTGCTAGTTTTATCTACTTAAAATCTGTGAGTAGAACTCTCTATCAATTCTTTTTTATCAAACAAGTAGCGTTAAATTACTGAACTTGAGAGTTGGCAGTTATTGGCCATTGCAAAAGCGGATCTTGAGCAAGTTGTTGTGCCATCTGAGAAGCACCAAAGCGATTAAGGTGGCTTGGATCAGAAAATAATTTATATCGTTGTTGCCAATATTCTTGACTCACGAAATCGCGAAAAGCTAAGTTGCGCTTAGTAGAAATTTGATCCATGTAATTGCGGAATTTTGCTTCGTACCCTTGGCGTACTGGATCTAAATATTGATCAGTCAGAGGCTGATTAATCACAACCAGTGTAACTTGACGAGAATCTAAATATTGCAACAGATTGTCAAAGGCTTGGTGTTGTTCTCCTTCTAAATTAAAAGCGGAGTAATCATTGTCGTAATAGCCTGTCACACGGGGATGATAACGATAATAATAGTCGGGTTCGAATTGGCGAGACAGGGCCAAAAAACCATCAAGATTAATGGTTTCGCCATCGACTTCTAGGGTGCGGGCGACTTCTGTTTCTGGAGGGTTTTCTGCTGATGCAGTCACTGTGTTGAAGGGATCAAAAACGTCTAGTTGAGGAAAAATTTGTTCTAAAACAATATTTTTTAAAGAGTCTCTTTGTTCGTATACAACGGATAATTCGGCGAGAAATTGGTTGGCTTCTCGGTTTAGATCAAAAGATTCTGTAATATTTGTTTGGTTGGCGATCGCCTGCCCATCATCTGACTGAATAAAGAGGTTTGGGAATGTGCCATCTTTAAGTTTTTGAAAGCCTTCGGAGTTGGCAATAATGTCGTAAGTTAGATCCTTGCGGCCACTATTAAAAGCCCGCGAGCCGTCAGCCCAAATAATGAGTTGAGGGAGCTGATCTGCCGGGATAATCTGACGTAGTAATAGGTCGAAAACTTGAACGGTTGCACCATTGAGACCGAAGTTAAAAATGTCTAATCGCGGATATCCTTCCTCGATCAAAAAAGCTTGAAGCGCAAGGGGATCCAAACCGCGCAAGGCACGGGAACTGCCGACAATCAGGATATCGGGTACGCCATTTTCACGGACACGTTTTTGATAGAGTGCCAGTTTTTCATCCAGCATCGGACTGTCGAAGGAAGGATGTTCAGCTTTTTCTGGGGGGGCGATCGCCTTCTGAGCGGTTGTCAGTTGAGCCAAACTCGCTACGGGTATGAGCGATAATTCTGTCTCTCCCTCTTCTGTAAAACTGGTTGTTTCACCCTCAAAAAAGTCAGACTTTTGCAACGCCATCTCAGGAATTTCTGTCGGAACTGTAACCGGAACATTTAAAGCAATATCGAGTTCTGAAGCTTCCGCTGCTGTGACCACATCGGGCACATTATTTTTCAACCACTGACCCGCAAGCCAATCGACCTGAACCGTGAGCAGCATTCCCAAAAAGCCCCAAACCAAGGCCACCTTGACCCCTTTATCTGTCATCAGAGGCTGCTTAGAAGGTTGCTGATATTGCTTGCTGAGAACAGGGCTAGAGACGGTTTGCTCTGCTGTCCAAAGGCGGGTGGCACACATGATTGTGCGCAAAGTTTCACTCAACTCGTCGAAAAATGAAGGGACTTGCTGCTGATAAATTTCTTCTGGGCTGATGGCTGTGGTCTGGTCGAGTAAATCCTCTGTCAAGCTGACGGCTTCTAGGTCTAAATCTGCTTCTGGTTGGGTGACCACTTCGATGAGGTCAATGCGCTGCTGCCAAACGGCTTTTGCTTGGCCAGAACGTCTACCGTAAAGGCGGATGCCGGTGAAATGTTCGCTGTCTAATTCTTTGAAAAAGGGAATCAGAACTTCGACTGTTTGATCTTTGGTGGGGCAGGCGATCGCCTCAGTCATCACATGGAGAATACTGCCTTTCGTGAACAGCTTGACCCGAATACCACCAGTTGCCAATCGTTCCGATAAATGAGCATTTAATAGCCGCTCCATCAAAAACAGCAAAGCATCGAGATTACCCGCCTTCGCCAGTTCACGGGGCAATGCTTGCAAACGGGGCATATCCTGCGCTGCAAGGGGCAACCATTCCACCCATAACGGTGCGGCATCATCACTGACTGTGCCATAAATAGTCGCGGAGGTGAGACCTTGGGGCGCGAGATCTTCGAGGATCGGGATGGCAACTTTTAACGCAACTTTTTTATTAATCGCCTCTGTTTCGAGAGGATCGATGGCATAGCAAAAAATGTGTAGTGTTTCTTGTTTATGGGTCACTTTGACCGCGAAACCGTGAGCCAACATGCCTTGATTGAGTAAGTGGGCGATCGCCTGTTCATCACCCCAGCGTCCCCATTCTCGCAGCATTGTTTGGGGTGGCGTTAGATCGACCCACAGTAACCATTCCGGCTTTTGTTCACCCCGAATTTGGCAGCGAATCACGCCATCGCGGAAGCCTTCAATTTGTAGCTCGCGCAACTCCTGTACCAACGGCTCCGTCAGCAGCGCATACTCCGGGCTGTAATCACATTGGCACGTAATCCAAAGCCGCTTACTTTCTGGCTCGCTGTCTGTCGCCAAATTTTGTTGTACTTCGGCCTGAATGCCTACCCCTAGATGACTAAAACAATCGCTCAAATAACGGGCGATCGCCTCTGGTGCACCGGAGCGAGCCAAGCTTTGATACGTAACCAGCAGTTGCTCTTCATCATTAGGCGTAATAGGTTCCGGCTCATTGAGCTGCTCTAAAATATTGACCGAACCAACCCACAAACTATTTTGCGTATTTTTGAGGCGACCATACACAATCAAGCGATAAATGGGTTCTGCTGGCTCCGGTGTTAATAGCGCTAATGGCTGTTTGTGCCAGCGAATAGCTTTAATTACTGCACCAATAACATTTTCTTTTTCTGTCGGACAATTGGTTTCACAGAGCAAATGCAGCGTGTTGCCCCGCAAGCGTACCCGGAGATGTAAATGACTATTAAGAGGAGCTGCCAGTCGCACGGCTTCATGGAGCCAATTTGCCAGACGGGGACGGCTAGAATTGCGGCGTGACACATTTACCATAGGTTCAACAATTTCACGATCTAGAGTGATCCGATAACAACAAAGATAAACGAAAGCGTCAAGACATTGTCCTTTACAGAATTACGCTAGTAGGATGTACATGATTCATCAATTACACAGTGCCGATGAAAATTAAACTACCAATTGCGCCCCAATTTGTCTTGAGTATACTGGCTCCGTCTTATCTGATCACGCATCAGTGGGGAGAAAATGTGGTTCAGAGCCTCGTCAGCGTGGGCAAGTTTAGTGAGGAAGTCTTTCGGGGCGATCGCCTGCCTACTCTTCCCTTCCCCCATAGCAATGATCCGGATGACACTGAGACGAATTCATAACATGGCGACCTCGGTTTAGCAGCCTTAAAGAAATTTTATAGAATGGCGATCGCCTGACGAAGTATTCTGGCGCACTACCCCAATAGAGCCTGAGCCTTTACAATCATCTAGATTTCTTCCTCACGCAAACACTACCCCCCCTAGCCACAGACTTCCAAGTACTACCATGAACCAAGTCATGAATCCCCCGAACGTCGAAGCCGAAGTGCTCTCTTCCTCACAGTCTCTCCTCCGGCATCGTCTCACTTTGGTCGAAGATATTTGGCAGACAGTACTCAAAAAAGAATGTGGCCCCAAACTAGTCGATCATCTCAATAGCCTCCGCGCCAGCCGCTCCGAAGAAGGACGCATCGCCAACTTTTCCCTAGCAGAAATCTCTCGCCTGATCGAAAGTCTCAGCCTAGAAGAAGCCATTCGTGCCGCCCGTGCCTTTGCCCTATATTTTCAGCTGATCAATAGCGTTGAGCAACATTACGAACAACGAGAACAGCAACTTTCTCGGCGAACAATTACCCCTACAGACAACGGCACAAACGGCAACACAGCGAAAACAGAAATCCCTCCGACCAAAGCCGGAACCTTTGATTGGTTATTTCCGCACCTAAAACGGCAAAACATGCCGCCTCAGACCATTCAGCGTTTATTGAAACAGCTTGATATTCGGCTCGTTTTCACTGCTCACCCCACAGAAATTGTCCGCCACACCATCCGTAATAAACAGCGGCGCATTGCAGGTCTACTACGAGAATTAGACCGGACAAAAGAAGGCGTTCAACCCTTAGAAATAGCAGAATCTTGGGAAGTAGAAAATATTAAAGAGCAGCTCACTGAGGAAATTCGGCTGTGGTGGCGTACGGATGAATTACATCAATTCAAGCCCCAAGTGATTGATGAGGTCGATTATGCACTCCATTATTTTGAGGAGGTGTTATTTGATACCTTGCCTGACTTGTCGCTTCGTCTTCAGCAAGCTTTGAGATCTTCTTTTCCACGGTTAGAATCTCCGGCAAAGAATTTTTGTAATTTCGGGTCATGGGTCGGTGGCGATCGCGACGGTAATCCTTCCGTTACACCTGATGTCACTTGGAAGACCGCCTGTTACCAGCGGGGCATCGTTTTACAGCGTTACATTCAGTCCGTTGACGACTTATCCGACGTGCTGAGTTTGTCGTTGCACTGGAGTAATGTGCTGCCGGATATTCTAGATTCTTTAGAAAAAGAGCAGAACATTTTCCCTGATATTTACGAAACTCTCGCGATTCGTTACCGCCAAGAACCTTATCGCCTTAAGCTTGCATACATTAAGCGTCGCCTTGAAAATACGCTAGATCGCAATCGCAGGTTGTCTGAGATGGCGGCTTGGGAAAACAAGGTCGAAGATGCGGATGAGCAAGTTTACGCTTCTGGCCAAGACTTTTTAGCTGATCTGACGTTAATCAGTAATAGTCTGGTGCAAACGGATATTCATTGTGCGGCTCTCGATCGATTAATTTGCCAGGTCGAAATTTTTGGGTTTGTACTAACTCGCTTAGATTTTCGCCAAGAGTCAACGCTCCACTCTGATGCGATCGCCGAAATTGCCGATTATTTAGGTGTTCTCGACAAGCCCTACAACGAATTAAATGACGATGAAAAAGTGGCGTGGCTGGTACAAGAGCTAAAAACTCGTCGGCCTTTGATTCCCAAAGAAATGGCTTTTTCGGAACGAGCCATTGAGACGATTCAAACGCTGCAAGTCTTACATCGGCTCCAGCAAGAATTTGGGGTCGGCATCTGCCAAACGTACATTATTAGTATGACGGACGAGGCAAGTGACGTTCTTGAAGTCCTGTTATTGGCTCAAGAAGCGGGTCTTTATGATCCTGTAACTGGGGCGACGACGATTCGGATTGCACCGTTATTTGAAACGGTAGACGACCTGCGGAATGCGCCGGAAATCATGCAGAGGTTGTTCGATATTCCGCTGTATCGCGCTTGTCTAGCTGGGGGTTACGAGCCGCCTGAAGGTGGCAATACGGATGAAGTTTTTGGCGATCGCCTGTCCCCAGACCTCCAAGAGATTATGCTCGGTTATTCCGACAGCAATAAAGACTCCGGTTTCCTGAGCAGTAACTGGGAAGTTCACAAAGCCCAGAAAAATTTGCAGCAAGTCGCGGATCCCTTTGGCATTGATCTCCGGATTTTCCATGGTCGCGGTGGTTCTGTCGGACGTGGTGGTGGCCCAGCTTATGCCGCAATTTTGGCGCAGCCGCCTAACACAATCAATGGTCGCATCAAAATCACTGAGCAAGGAGAAGTGCTCGCTTCAAAATATTCTTTGCCGGATCTCGCTCTTTATCATCTCGAAAGCGTTTCAACCGCAGTAATCCAATCCAGTTTGCTCGGTAGTGGTTTTGACGATATCCAGCCATGGAATCGCATCATGGAAAAACTGTCCCAGCGATCGCGGGCAGCTTATCGATCCTTGGTTTACGAAGAGCCAGATTTCCTCGACTTTTTCATGTCGGTAACGCCGCTACCAGAAATTAGTCAATTACAAATTAGTTCTCGTCCGGCTCGCCGCAAAAAAGGCAAAAAAGATCTCAGTAGTCTCCGAGCTATTCCCTGGGTCTTTAGCTGGACACAAAGCCGTTTTCTTCTGCCTGCATGGTATGGCGTTGGGACAGCGCTGCAAGAGTTTTTTGAGGAAGATCCTGAAGAAAACATGCAATTGATGCGCTATTTTTACTCGAAGTGGCCCTTTTTCCGCATGGTGATTTCTAAGGTGGAAATGACGCTTTCTAAGGTAGATCTCCAAATGGCGAGTCATTATGTCCATGAGTTAGGCGATTTAGAAGATCACCCGCGTTTTGATCGTTTGCTTGACCGAATCACTGAGGAATTTAATTTGACGAAAGGATTGATCCTCAAGATTACGGAAAATGAGGCTCTCTTGGACGGCGATCGCCCCCTCCAGAGATCAGTGCAACTGCGGAACGGCACGATTATTCCCTTAGGATTTTTACAAGTGTCGCTGCTGAAACGTCTGCGCCAATATACCCGCGAAACTCAAGCCAGCATCGTTCACTTCCGCTATAGCAAAGAAGAACTTCTACGCGGTGCATTGTTAACGATTAACGGAATCGCTGCGGGTATGAGAAATACGGGTTGATCGCAGATTCTAAAACGCTAATTTTGGACGATAATTAATCATGAAAAAAGACCCTACCAATAACGGCGGGGTCTTTTTTTTGAATACAAAATGCTGAGCTATTCAAAAAGTAAGGTCAAATACTCACAGTTTGAGACCATAAACCAATATCTGAGCGGTAAACGCAAGCTTAAAAAACTTGTTCAACCTCAGCAATCTCTGGAATATTTTCCCGTAGACGACGCTCAATACCCATGCGTAGTGTCATCGCGGAACTGGGGCAAGACCCGCAAGCACCTTGGAGACGCAGTTTCACAGTGGGGCCATCAATTTCTACTAATTCGACGTTGCCACCATCCGCCATAAGGTAGGGGCGTAACTCGTTTAGAGTCGTTTCGACGTTTTCTGTCGTTAAAGCTAATGCCATGGTTTTATCTAAAAATCGCGATAGGACTAGTCCTATTATAAAGTTTTCGCTTCACAGAACGAGATCCTGATTGATTTCTCTTGCAAACTGCGGCATTTGTGCCTAAATTTGGCCACAATTTCGCAAAAAAGATAACAGTTGCCTGAGCGATAGTGGGGATAGTAGGGTATTACATTATGCCAAGTCCTAACGACCTCGATTTACTTGATAACACCTTTGGTACTCCTGCTGATGAAGAGCCGGAAAGTACGGAGTCGCAGCCTACTGCTGATGAGATGTTGCCTCTGCTGCGGGCAGAGCAGAAAACGCAACGGATGATTGCTGCGCGTTATTTTTGTGATCATCGGGATGAGCGGGCGATCGCCCCCCTTGTCGAACTATTGCAAAATGATGTTTGTCCGCTGACGCGGGTGAGTGCGGCCTATGCGCTTGGCCGGAATGCTTCTGCTGAGTCTGTCCCGGCACTGGTTGAGGTTTTAGATCGCGATTGGAATGGCTATGTGCGGAAGGGTGTGGTCTGGGCGTTAGGAAATTGTGGCGATCGCCGCTCCGTTGCCCCCTTAATCCATGCTCTTAAAACCGATATTTCCGCAGTCCGTCTCTGGGCCGCCAGCAGTCTTGCCCAAGTCGCAAAATTGCAATACGAAGACATTATTCATTCCATCCCGCCGTTGATTCGTGGGTTACGCCGAGATAAACTCGCTGCCGTCCGCAGTAATTGCGCTTGGTCGTTGGGTCAGCTTTGCCGCGAAATGCCTTCTAACGTCATTTATGCCACCGCCATTGACTCCTTGATTGAAGCGCTTGTCGAAGATGATGATGTCGGCGTTAAGGAAGATGCGAGAGCTGCCCTGCTCCGAGTTGGTGATCCTAATGGCCTACAACAGATAGAAGAGTTAGAATTTGAAGGTTTAATTTAAAAAGTATTAAGTTTTATGAATCGACCCCTAACGGTTGGCATTAGTGGCGCGTCGGGGCTGATTTACGCTGTGCGCACTTTGAAATATCTTTTGGCAGCAGAGTTTACCGTAGATGTTGTCGCTTCTAAAGGGGCGCATATGGTGTGGCAGGCTGAAAATAATATTTCGATGCCCCCCGATCCTGAACAGCAAGCAACATTTTGGCGATCGCAAGCAGGAGTCCCCAAAAAAGGCATTTTGCGCTGTCACCGTTGGGGAGACGTTGGGGCCAGTATTGCCAGTGGTTCCTATCGGACACAAGGAATGTTAGTGATTCCTTGCAGCATGAGTACTGTAGCGAAAATTGCCAGCGGTTTAAGCTCAGATTTATTAGAGCGCGCCGCTGATGTGTCGATTAAAGAAGGTCGAAAAATGGTGATTGTGCCGAGAGAAACGCCCTTTAGTTTGATTCATTTACGCAATTTGACAGCTCTGGCAGAAGTTGGCGTAAAAGTTGTCCCAGCTATTCCGGCTTGGTATCACAATCCTCAGAGCATTGATGATTTAGTGGATTTTGTCGTTGCACGAGCTTTAGACCAGTTAGAGATTGATTGTGTGCCACTCAAACGCTGGCGAGAGGCTGAAACAAATGAGCAACTAATCTGAGTTCGGGATAAGTAAAGCGTGAAATGTTGATAGGGAGAGTTGGTGACGCGGAGATTTTGTTCAAAACAGGGATTTTGCTTGAAAAAATATTAGTTTCACCCGATTCTCTTTATCT
This sequence comes from Limnothrix sp., assembly GCA_049644465.1. Taxonomy (GTDB): domain Bacteria; phylum Cyanobacteriota; class Cyanobacteriia; order Cyanobacteriales; family MRBY01; genus MRBY01. The sequence continues at coordinate 4,291 of JBARRZ010000233.1, read as the reverse complement.
CCATTCTCCGAGTCCCCGTGTCCCCCTGTCTCCGCGTCTCTTTAATCTCTGAGTCTCCTTTTCTCTAAAGGTTTTTCTCTAAATGCTTAACCCGAACTCACGTTAATTAGAAAAAAGCGATAACAGATCTCATTTGGTGACAATCTTCAAGCTGCTATTACGGTATTCTCACCGAAGCAGAAAGCTGGAAACATACGGAAACTTGTCATAACTCTGAGTAAAGGAGACAAATGCAAAGATCCTTTAAAGCTCTCCGTACAAAACTGAGTCAAATGGCTTTCACTGAATGGAGCAGAACTCTTTACAATGAAATAGTCCATTGGCGATCGCCCCCAGCTTTGACAGAGACTTGAGGTGCATTAAACACAAGTCTGCTGGCATTCCGTTTCAGACTAATGGATTGGCTGGTTTAGTAGAGTAGCCCACAGCAACAAGCGAGGAGCAATAGGGATTGTGGCCCACAGTTTTTTATTAGAAGCAGGACGTTGGACGCTTTCGGGTACTTGGATCGAGCGAAATCAAATGCCGATTCCCGTGAAGGGAAAAACGATTGTTGCTTGGGGACAAAACAATTGGTTTACCATGGTCACAAAACTGGTTTTCCCTAATAGTGACCGTTCAGAAATTTCCTACCAATATAAAGGTCGCCTCGATAGTGGCGAGCGGCAATATACTTACGTTTTGCAACAAAGTACGCTCGGACGGGTTGAGGGAGAAGGCTGGGTTGGCCCAGAATCGATCATTCAGCGTTATTGGGTGCTGGGCGATCGCCAACGGCGGAGTGGCTTCGAGACGTTTTACCAACTAGACTCAGAGCGATACCAATATTCTGGCGGCATCCTTGCAGGACACTATCTTACGAGTACTATTGAAGGCATACTGACTCAGCAACCCTAAGTCACGATGTTTTTTTGCATTTTATTTCTTTCCCTTTCTTTCTAGCCGACTCGCTCCCCACAGACTATGAGTACAGATCCAAATATTAATCGTATGCTTGGCGATCGCTATCGTCTCCTAGATCTTGTTGGCCAAGGAGCGATGGGGCGAGTCTACCGAGGCGAAGATATGATTTTGGGTGGAGTAACCGTCGCCGTCAAATTTTTAGCCCAAACGCTTCTTAATGACAAAATGCGAGAGCGCTTCGAACGAGAAGCAACAATCTGCGCGCTCCTGAGTGAAAAAAGTATCCATATTGTGCGCGTCCGCGATTACGGTGTTGACCAACAAGACGTGCCCTATTACGTGATGGAGTATCTGCAAGGCGACAACCTTAACGATGTGATCGCCAAGTCCGTTTTAGCCTTACCCCGCTTTTTTAAAATGGTGCGGCAAGTCTGTCTCGGTATGGAAGCAGCCCACGAAGGCATTAAATTCAAAGGCGAGCAATCTTCTATCATTCACCGAGATATCAAACCCAGTAATATTCTTGTCCTTGAGGATGCATCTCTCGGAGAACTGGTTAAAGTTTTAGATTTTGGAATTGCGAAATTACATCAAGCGGGAGCGTCCCAAACTCACTCTTTTATGGGGACATTGGCCTACTGTTCGCCGGAGCAGATGGAAGGCAAAGAGCTAGATTATCGTTCGGATATCTATAGCTTCGGCATCATGATGTATGAAATGCTCACTGGGGATATGCCGGTGATGCCAGAGACAAATTCGTTTGGGGGGTGGTATCGAGCGCATCATGAAACGCCGCCGATTCCTTTTGACCGTAATCTTGATTTGCCTCAGCCTCTGGTGGAGATCATCATGGGTTGTATGGCGAAAAATCGTGAAGATCGGCCCCAAAGTGTGGCTGAGATTTGGCGGGAGATGGAACCGATCGCCAAACAGTTTGATCGCAAGTTACCGAAAGTTGTTAAAACACCAGATGCGGCGATCGCCCTACCCGGAGGCTCACAAGATACCGACGGATTTTTATTAGACATCACCGAAGAAACACGGATATTATCTGCCGGATCTTTGCTCAAAGAAAAGTCCCAATCTATGGCCGGCCAAACCGCAAATTTACGGCAACATACACAAGCGACAGCATCGACAGACGCAATCTGTGCTGAACAAATCTGGCCAGATGATAAACCCCAAAATCGGATTGTTTTTCCACGGATCATCACCTCTGGAAGTCAAGTTATCCCTAGTCTGTGGGGCATGTTAGAAGCTAGCGAATTAGCGAAGCGTCGTTCCAATAGCCGCTACAACCAGTTTCTCTTTCTCGAAGTGCCTCATCCTATGTTGCTCTGGATTACGGCTTTGTATAACAACATCGTTGGTGCAAGGTGGTTGCCTTGTTACCTCGATTTGAAAACAGTGACAGGCCAACGAATCACGCGGCTATTGGCCCAAGAAGGCAGCTATCAAATTTTGTTATTTGCCATTGGTCAGCCTGAAAAATATTCGTATCTGACTCGGGCAACCATCGCTAATAAGCAGAGACAGCAGTTATTGCAATGGGCTGATCGCGGTGAAAATTTGCGGGGCAGCGATCCGAGTGTAAGCAAGCGACAACTCAAACAGGGCTACGAAAATCTTAAGGGGAAAATTTTGTTGAAGCTGGAGAGTTCGGAGACCAATACGAATATCTCAGATCATTAAACTCAAGTGATTAAAATTGAGATTGTTTAGAGAGACATTTTTTAATTAGCGCTGGGTCTCAAAAGCTGTAGTTGTAACTGCCGTAAACAAAACTGGGTAATGGAGCGGGTGTGAGTCCGATAACAGTGTCTCGCAGTTCGGGGCGATCGCCGCGTTTCCGATGAGGTGTCGCGACTGGATTTATCTCAGAAGAAATCACATTTAACGGCTGCGGTGGTGTAAAGACGTTGACAATGTAACCTTGGCGCGAGGACGGAGTGATTGTGTTTGTAGAGACTGGTATTGCTTTAGCTGAGGCGGGATTCGACTGAGAAGAAGCTGCTCCATTCTCAATATTCTGTGCCGAAACTGCAAGATTCCAACAGGGCACTGCTAGTAAGATACCTAGCCAAATAGGGAGTTTGGGCAGCCAAAAAATATCGTGAATCATAACTTTAATTTGAGTCATATTGTTTTATTTACAAGCTCGAATGGCAAAAACCCGTAAATTTCAGCTATTTTTGTCGCACTCAATTTCTTGTTATTAAAAAACAAAAGGAGTCAGTCATTTTTGGTTAGTCGAGAATCTTCAAATAGAGTGATTGATTCGCCGTTGTGCTGCGATAAATCACTGAATGCCATCAGTTTGGGCGTATTTGGTAGCGTATGTCTCAAAAATGAACAAAAAAACGTAAAGAAAGAATCCGATTTTTTCAAAGCCTTGTACATTGGTAAAAGTAATCTGATTTCTCTTGTGAATTGAGCACTTTGAACCAAGATTTTCTCACGGCAAAATCACCGAAAGCATTGCCTAAAATACAGACTCCTTCTCGTCAGTTACCGTGGATTCGCTTTGGGGCGATCGCCGTGCTCCTAACGTCCGGGGGAAGTATTCTTGTGGGCTTGTGGTTGGGTTTAATGTTGCTGCTAGATCCCAACTCGATTTTGTGGCTCAATCGTTTTTTGCCGGGCTGGAGTCATGTGCCGATTGCCCTTTCAAATCCTTTGCAGACATTGCCAGAAATTCAGCTAGAGCTAGACGAAAAACAGCTTTCGCTCGGCGCAGAATTAGCAACATCGGATCCTAGTGAAGTCGTCATTCCGATTTGGCAAGCGCTGCCTGACTGTACCGAAAACACTTGTCAGGCGATCGCCGCATTGCGAGTGTATTTTGTCCAAGCAGATTTAAGCGGTGAAAAAACCTATAGCCTGATCAACGAAATGCGTGTCGGTCAGGGTCAGATCGATACCTTTGATACGCTAAACGTGCTGCCGCTGGAGAACTCTGATCGGATGTGGTTGTCCCTAGAGGGCATTACTGTTGGCTCTGATCTGACCTTGGGCAGTCGTTACGGCTTGATGGTTTATTATGATGCGCAACAAAATGAACTCACTACAGCGTTACCGTGGCAAAGCCGTGCGGGTCATAGTCCTCAGTGGCAAAATGTGATTGGTCAAGCGCCGCCAGAATTGTTAATTGATCAGAGTCGTGATGCTGAGCCAGAGTTTTCGATTTATCGCCTAAATGAAAATTTTGGTAAGCCTAATTTTTATCCGATCACACTGGATAAATCGGCGGTTGCGCTACCAGCCTATGAGCAGGCGATCGCCTTAGCTCGGCTTCGGTTGTGGGCGATCGCCGCAGAGCAACTCCAGCAAGTCAAAGAAACGATTAACCGTGATGAATGGTCACCAACAGCCGACGAACAGCTAGAAA
>JBARRZ010000232.1:0-2061 GCA_049644465.1 Limnothrix sp. | reverse complement strand
AAGCTAAATACATCGGAAGTAGAGGTGCGCAATCCACCGCCAAAGCCATCATCGGCAAGACCGCCAATGGGTTCGCCGATCGCCCCGCCGATCCGTCCGAAAATAGGCTGGGTGTTGACGCGATTATAGAGAAATCTCAGGTTCATACTCTTGGTGGGAGAGAATGTTAATTCGCCTGTGAGCGTGTTTGTGCCGCCGAACAGTCCTTGATTTGGATTGGATGCGGAGTTGAAGAGAGGGCTAGGTAAAAATTCGTTGCTTTCTCCTAAATAGCCAACGTTAAATTTGAATTTGTCGGAAATTTTCCACGAGACGACTGCTCCTGAACCTCTGTCAACAGGGTTGGTCAGTGTACTGCCGATAGAGTTGAAGCTGCTGGCACCATTGATAAAGAAGGTATAGCGATTATTGTCAAAGTATCGATACCAGTTCACACGGGGACCAACGGCGACTTGCACGGAATCATTTACGGGGAACTGGTAATACAGCTCTCTGACAACGACATCGCCGACACTACCGCCACCGGTTTGATCGGTGTAGGGTGTGCCGAAGGTGTTGAATAATCCGGCGGAAGCAAATGCGTTTGCTGGGGAAACGCCACTACCGGCTTGTAGTTGGACGGCTAGGTTGTCTTTGCCGGTGAAAGAGGTGTTGAGGTTTAGCCAAGTTAGGAAACTGAGGGTTGTGTTGGGATCGTCAACGTCGGCGGTGAAAGGTCTACCGTTTGCTCCCCGCCCTGTCGGACGCAGGTTTAATTGTCTTGCGGCATCGGTTGTTTCGACTCTGACAGGATCGCCTGCTGTTGCACCGGTGAGGTTGAGGAAGACTTGCCCGGAGAGTTTGGTTGTTGTTGAGAATTGATTGTCTTCGAGTACTTCAACTTTGCCTTCAAGATCATCGACTCTTGCACCGAGGCTAGCGAGTTCTGTTTCAAATTCTTGGACGAGGCTGCGGAGCCGGGTAATATCAGCGGTGTCAATGCCTTCTCCATCAAAAATTAACCGCTCAATTTGCTGCATACAGGAGTTTAGACCTGCGGCAAATTCGTAACGACTCAGGGGGCGATCGCCGCGAAAAGTCCCATCGGGATACCCGACAATGCAATTATATTTTTCGACGAGGTTGCGCAGCGCGTCAAAGGCCCAGTCAGAGGGGGCGACATCTCGCAGTTGAAAGACACTATTCACTTGCGCCATCGGATTACTTTCGGTCTGACCAAAGCTATCAACATTTACTTCGGCGATCGCCTGACTTGCCGACAAAAATGACGACATTGCCGCTATCAAGATAGATACATTTTTAAAAGAAGCCACAGTTTTTCCTCACACAATCCAACAACAAATCAAACTTATTTTGCCATCTGAACCTGTATACAACAGTAAAAAAGTAGTTAATGTAATTACCGATACTTATACCGCTTTTCTTTTACAAAAAACACGAGAAATATTAAGAGTTTAAATGATTCAAAAATCCAGCAAGAATGTCCGATATAGTAGCTTGTTTCTTCAATAGATGAAACCTTACAATCTTTAACAAAAAAATGAGGTGTATAGTCCGTTCGGCAGCTAAAAATCAATTCGAAACGTGTACAAAAGTAGAAGCAAAGCACATTTTTATAAAAAGTCAGTAAACAAAGATATTTAAAATTTTCATCAATGTCAAGAACTGAAATTCTCCTATGACAGAGCTTTAAATTCTCTGAAAAGGTTAGCTAATAAGGCTTCGTAGAGTAAATTACTTTAAGCGGACTATGATTTTACTTCACCTGAAATCAGAATGATTGTCAAATACTAGACTCAAATTGAGTTAAGAATGCTGAGCCTACATAAAAATGGTATTGCTGACTACAGTAACCATACTTAGGTATTGATATATATGCCTTGTAGAATCTCAATACGTCTCTCTAAAACTGCATTCAAAAACATAGCAGAGTTTATTCATTTGTTTGCTCCAGATTTGAAATAAATTCTATTCAAGCTACCGAAGTAGGATTGAAATGTTAGTAACAAAACAGCCCATTCTCCGTCGGTTTTGGTATCCAGTTGTGCCATTAGCAGAACT
>JBARRZ010000231.1:0-1611 GCA_049644465.1 Limnothrix sp. | reverse complement strand
CAGTGCACTTCACCTGGGCAACCAGATCCAAGACATGGCAGCCAAGGCAGCGGGGTGTTGCAACTGGGAGGATCTACTTTGTGTCACCTCGGGACAAGGAAAGGTACTACCTGCGGATGCTCCTCCTGCATCGTGTTGGGCCAGTGTCATTTGAGGCCATAAGAACCATTGATGGGGTTCTCTGTGCTACGTACCAAGAAGCCTGCATCAAGCTTGATTTGGTGCAGAACAACGAAGAGTACTCTCGCGACATGCGTGATGCCCTTTCCAATGTTGTTGCCCCGCATCAGATCTACTGCCTTTTTGCATTGCTACTGATCCATTGTGACATCCCTGACGAGGTTGCCTTCTACAAAGAGCACAAGACTGCACTCATTGACAATGATCTGTCAATTTCAACGGAGGAAGAGTTGCTACAGAAGTTGGCCCAAGTTTTTGACGACATGGGCACCCCTCTCAGCACCTTCACCCTCCTTCCGCAACCTGAAGATGGGTGGGATGACCCTTCTGCTGACACGGATGAACCTCTGCTCCCTCATGATGTTGCAGCAACGCTGGACACGCGCATCCAAAGCCTGACTGTGCAGCAGCGAGCTGTGTACAACACCATCTCGGATGTCTGTCTTGCTCTGGCGCAACCCAATTACGTTCCTTCCAATCATGTGTTTTTTGTGGATGGCCCAGGAGGGTCTGGCAAAACGTACGTGATTCAAACCACGATTGACAGTCTGGAACGACAGGAGTTGGGGGTGATTGTGGTTGCATCCTCTGGAATTGCATCCCTTTGCCTGCGGAACGGTGCAACGGCGCACTCAACATTCAAGATACCTCTCAATGCAGGCCCCACTTCCACCTGCAGCGTGTCTCCCAACAGTGACATTGGGAAGAAGATTCGCAGGGCGTCACTGATTGTATGGGACGAGGCTCCCATGCACACCAAGCATGTGTTTGAGGCAGTTGATCGAACCCTGCGTGACTTGCGCAAGTTGGACAACCCGCTTAATGGCAATCTTGACTTTGGCGGCGTCCCATTTGTCCTGGCAGGCGACTTTCGTCAGATCCTCCCTGTGGTCAAGCGCGCATCCCCCAGCCAAATTGTTGCAAAATCACTCAAGTTTGCTTCTTTTTGGAGCCGTGTCACAACCCTGGGGTTGACAGAGAATCTGCGCCTGGGGTCGGGGCAGGGCGTATGGGAGAACCATTTGCTTGCTGTGGGTGAAGGAAGGGTACCACTGGACGAAGACGGTGAACTTCCTTTCGACCCACAGACTGCCGTGGTGAACTCTGTTGACCGCCTCATTGATGAAGTTTTTGGGGACCTTTCCTCCCAAGATAACTTTAAGGCCAGGGCCATCCTCTCCTCCACGAATGCCCATGTTGATGCCATCAATGACACTGTGGTTGCGCGGATGACTACGGATGAACGGACCTACCTCAGTATCGATGAGTTGCCTCCCAACGAAACCACCTTGGTGCCTACGGAATACCTCAACACGCTGCGCTTTGGGGGCATGGCCCCACACAAGTTGACACTGAAGCTTGGGTGTGTTGTCATGTGTCTCAGAAACCTGGACCGTCACAATGGCCTGCTGAATGGAACACGTCTTAAGG
>JBARRZ010000230.1:0-9092 GCA_049644465.1 Limnothrix sp. | reverse complement strand
GCTCTGAGGAGACCGACTCGATACAACCAGTCGGCAAACCGGCTTCTTCGAGGGCAATTTGCATGGTTTGGGCGATGAGAAGATTCGAATTACTGGCATCTCCGCAACCACGAATAATTAAACTATTACCTGTTTTGAGACAAAGTCCGGCGGCGATCGCCCCTAGTTCTGGAAAAGCTTCGTGAATCAGAGCAACCACACCAAGCGGCATTCTTTGGTAATAACTTTGGTAAGTGCTCAGTTGGTAAGGCGCATCACTGACTCGTTGCAGCGGATCCGGCAAATCGGGCAGTTGCCGTAGCAGATTAACCGTTTCTTTGAGTCGTTCTGGTGTCAGCTTCAGCCAATCTAAAATCAGCTCCGAGACAGCCATTTCGCGGCTGGCTTCAAGATCGAGAGTATTAGCTTCGAGGATGGCAGGAATATTGGCTTCGATACCATCGGCGATCGCCATAATGCCCCGATGTCGTTCGCTGCCCTTGAGGAGTTCCAGCTCAAAAGACGCAGCATAGGCCCGTTGTAATGCGGCGGCAATGGGATCACTCTCTGCTATTGGGGAAATGGCAATCATATATTTTGGAACCAAATGGCCCTGTCTTCACAGAGAAATCAGAAAAAAACTTCACCAAATCATACTGATTGATTCCAGCGATGGCAAGGCAGACCCTATTTTTGTCGCGGTAGTAACTAATTGTATTAAATTTTGCTGACGAAACCTAACAACGTTTAGCTGAACTTGATCAAATTTTTTGGCTCCATTGATCTTGCGCGAGAAAAGGGCGATCGCCGGGAATTTTAGCCACTGGTTCTGTGAGCGTAAATTCTCCCGCTTCAATCCAGCTTTTTAACGTTTCTGCCACCTGAGCCGAGAGATACAAACTCGTCACCGGCGCAACCTTGACCGTTTGACCCTCAATGGTTAACCGTCCCGTTTTAAGCTGACCATAACTGACCAACCCGAACGTGGGCCGCACCCGACGCGGAATCGAAAAATCCATCACCGGCGCCACAATTTCCTTATCCTGCACCGCGCAACGGGCAATCACCTCCTCGTGGAGTACTGGCAACGGCACACCCACGCCCAGCATTAGCGACGCCCCATATTTCGTAAAATAACAACCCCGCACCCAGCGCGTGTTCATTTGTTTTGCATCGCCAATCAACGCCAAAGTTGCTGCCGGGCCAAGGGGGGTACGATTTTCGCGACGCTTTTGTAAAGGAAAATGTTGGGTTCCTTCCCAAGCCACATAGCCGACGCCACCGCCCAGAAAAATCTTTGTACCAATGCCAATCAAGTTTAAATCTGGATCATTCAGCAACGGTGAAACTGCGCCAGAACAAGCATAGACAGCATTGGCTAAACGTGGCTGTAATGGCCCTAAATAAGTATGCAAAGGGCGATCGCCACCATTGATGCCCACAATGAAATTTTGATAGAGATTGCGCGGATTAAACAAATAAAACTGGTTAATTTGATCTTTGGTGATGTTATTTTCCCAAGTCGCACGAGGATAGCAATCTGTCACTTGACCCGTGGCACGCAGATGTACCGATTTCCCGGCAATCAGATCTTCGATTACGTGGCCACCCCCTTTTTGCGGTAACGGGCGATCGCCACCATCCCCCAGCTCATTTTCGCTCGGATCTTCCATCATCGTTGCGCCCAGATAGACATCCACAGCCCCCAAACCCGGATAGGCAGGAACACCATTCAGCCAGCATTTGCGCATTTTGATTGGCGGATCTGTATGACCCAAATTAATCATCGCCCCCGAAGACTCCATCGGTTCAAAGGTTCCGGTGGTGATCACATCGACAGTTGCCGCAATTTTTTTAATGCCCCACTCGTCTACTTTCTGTTTGACCTCAGCAACAGTCCAGACCACCGCTTCTTTAGCGAGGATTTTCTCATTAATGGCGGCGATCGTTCTCATAAACCCAGCAATAAATTAATGCTTTTATCCTAAAGGACAAATCAGGTCTGATTACGGCGGCGGCGACAACGTTCAGAGCAATATTTCACCTCATCCCAGCAGTTCTCCCACTTTTTACGCCAAGCAAAAGGCAACCCGCAAACGATGCAGATTTTGGTGGGTAGATCTGATTTTTTGCGCTGACGTCCCACAGCTTTAGTACATGCGGCTGAGCACGTAGTCGATTAATTCGGTCAAGGCATTTTTAGAAGGAGAAGGGGCTAAGCAATTCAAACTTTCGAGGGCTAAGCGTCCGTGATGGGCGGCCAATTCCTTTGATTTGGCAACACCTTGGCTATTGCGGACAATATCGAGGGCTTTTTCGGCATCGCCTGTTTCTGTGAATTCTCGCTCAATAAGTTGGGTCAAATTGGGGAATTCTTCCATGGCGTAGAGGGCTGGAGCGGTGACGTGGCCGGCAATCAAGTCTGAGCCAGCGGGCTTGCCTAATACTTCAGTAGAGCCTGTAAAGTCCAAAATATCATCGACAATCTGAAATGCTAAGCCTAGATTGCGACCGTAATCATACAGGCGATCGCCGACCGAGGATTCCACCTCACTGAGTACCGCTGCTGCCTTCGCACTATTCGCAATCAGCGACGCTGTTTTGTAGTAAGACTTTTCTAAATACGTCTCTAAAGTCAAACCCGTATCAAAACGATTCAGTCCCTGCTGAATTTCACCTTCCGCAAAATCTTTAATCACTTCAGACAGCAGCTTAACGACTGTCAAATTATCGAGATTCGCCAAATACCAAGAAGACTGCGCAAACAAAAAATCGCCTGCTAAAACTGCAATCCGATTGTCAAACAAACTATTAACCGTCGGCACACTCCGCCGTAACGACGCATCATCAACCACATCGTCATGCACCAAACTTGCGGTATGGATCATCTCGGTAATTTCTGCAAGACGTCGATGTCGCTGTGTCAGGGGGCGATCGCCGAGAGTTGCCCGCGCCGCGAGGAGTACAATCGCTGGACGAACCCGCTTACCACCCGCCGCAAATAAATGTTCAGCAGCGACCCCTAGAATCGGATGGCGTGCACCGATCAGATTTGTCAGGTTTTCACTGAGTTGCTTAAGGTCGGCTTCGACGGGAGCAAAAAGAGTAGTCGCTGAAATCATTATTAAGCCGAGGAGAACTTGTTTACGAAAATTTACATGTACCTATTGTATTGCAATGGACTCTTTTCAGCAGAAAACTCCATTTTTTGCTGTTTTTACGAAGCAACCGCCTCAGATAAGCCCAAACAAATTTTTTACTAAAGAAAGATAAGAAAAACCATTGATTCCTTTGAACTCCGTGTTATGCTAGGGACATAGGGTCTTAAGTATTTAATTACAATTCAACAAATCGAACAGGTTCGGCGAAAAACCGCATCTAACTAATGTTCGATTCCGATGATTGTCAAGCTTGGGCAGTGTTACTTTAATGTCGTCTCTCGATTTTAGTGTGGGAGGTTGCGATCTTTTTGTTAGGCTGCTGCGTTGAGATTCATAAGATATAAAACCTGTAAATTTCTTTAGCTTTGATTATTTCGATCAAGCTGTTTGTTGAAATTTTAAAACGTTAGGATATTTGATTGCAAATACCCTGTTTTTGAGTAGGCTAAAATATCATTTTTTGGGTTCGTGCGCAGTATATAGACAAGCTGATTTTGCGATTTGGCGTAATACCGTTCAACTAAGAAAAAATTTAATAATGCGACCGATCCTAGCAATATCAATAGACATAAGCTTGGGGGGCTTAATCGAATGGAATATTTCAACATTCCGCTATTTATTTTGCTGTTATCGGCAACCTACCTTTGTGTGGTTTACCTTGGGTTGGGTTGGGTGAAGCGTGTGAGTCTGGCTCGTCGCCGAGAAAATAAACCAATAGGCATGGATTCGACGAAAACGGTACGTCCTTCTTAGAATCTATTTTGTCTCTTAAATAGTTTGTTTAAAACAATAAAAGTAATGGCGATCGCCCTCCAGTTCTTTGTTTAACTAGATTGGCGATCGCCTTTTCTATGGTGATGTTTGAAACAGAAAATTAATCCTGTGCCACTACAGAGACAGGTGACTCAATAGTTAGTGCAAACATTGTGTCTAAGACAACTTTTTCAACTGTTGGCGTATATCCCAACCAGCGCTGCGACAATTGAGCGAACTGCTCCGGGCAACCACTGACTCCAAAACGAGTGGGAGCAGGAGATGCTGTGTTTTTCCAGCCCATTAATTCTAACTCTTGTTCTGTTGCTGCGACGACATGTTCAGCGGGGTCGATACAGACAACATCGCTAGGCAAAATAGATTGGAAAACACTCGATAAATGACGATAGTGAGTGCAGCCAAAAATTAAAGTGTCAATCTCGTTTTCAATTAATGGTTGAAGATAACGTTGAGCTACTCGTCTAGTGTGGGGGTCATTAATTCGATTCGATTCAATTAAGGGCACAAATTCAGGACAAGCGACTTGCCAAACTTGAGCTGAAGCATCGACTTCTAAAATGGCATTTTTATAAGCATTACTCGTAACGGTTGCTTGGGTGGCAATCACGCCAATCCGTTTGCCTTGATGCACTGCTCCTTTTGCGCCGGGGAGAATGAGACCGAGGACTGGTGTTTTAAATTCTGACCGTACGGCTTCGAGAGCTACGGCCGAACAACTATTGCAAGCCATCACCACCATTTTGACGCCTTGGGCTTCCATCCAAATAAGGATTTCGCGGACAAATTGAATGAGTTCTTCGGGTGAGCGATTTCCGTAGGGCAAACGGTCTGTATCTGCGAAATAAACGATCGATTCTCGTGGTAATTGGTGGTACAAAGCTCTCAACACGGTAATACCGCCGAGACCACTGTCAAAAATGCCGATTGGGGCTGTTTGTTTACTACCCATAGATTAACGCTCACACCAAATGAAATTAAACAAAGATTAGCGTAGTTTTACTGCTTCGCGTAACTTCTGATGTGAGGATATGTGTGTGATTAATCTATTCGTTGTTAGCGGACATTGGTCTGGATATATTCCAAAATGCCGTTGGCGATCGCCTGAGCCATGCGACTACGGTGGGCCGGATCGCTTAAATTCGGTGCATCTTCGCGACCTGTGACAAAGCCAACTTCAACTAATACAGAAGGCATTGAGGTCTGGCGTAATACATAAAATCTTGCGGTACGAACACCACGGTCACGCATCCGAATATTGCCAAGAATATTCCGGTGAATGGTCTGGGCAAGGGTTTTACCTGATTGGTAGTAGTAAACTTCTAAACCGTTAACTTCGGGACGACTAAGGCTAATCGCGTTCGCATGGATACTGACGAATAAATCTGCACCAGCACGGTTTGCTAGTTCGGTACGTCCGGCTAGGCTGACAAAATAATCAGTATCGCGCGTCATCCTCACGCCAACGCCATTTTGCTGAAGAATTTGTGCAACTTCTTGGGAAATCGGCAGGATCACTCTTTTTTCTTGGAGACCACCAATGCCTACTGCGCCGGGATCTTTGCCACCATGGCCGGGATCGATCATGACCAACACGTTGCTGCGGGGTGGATTGTAGGTCGGGTTACTCACGCTGGGTGGGGTCGCACTCTGGGCTGGTGGCACAAATACGGGATTGTTATTGCCACTGTTGCTAGTACTAAGGCGGTTGAGCGCTAAGGAAATGAGGCGATCGCTGGGCTGTTGTAGCTGACCGACTTGTACACCTAAAGCCGGTTCGATTTGGATCAGTACAGTTGTGTTGGTTTCTTGACGCATAGAAATGCGAGATACCGGACTAGCTGAGTTAAATTGCGGGCCTGCAACAGGCTGGGCTAATTTTGCATTGTCAATACGAATTTGATATAAACCTGCACTGCGATTCCAGCCGCCACTGACCTCTAGGCGATCATCACCACGCACAATGAGCTGGGTATCGTTACTAACGAGATCAACGGACTGAATGGTCGTTAGCTGAGATGTTTGGGATGTTGAACTGGTTTCGATAACGCGATCTGGCACTTGGGAAGGGCTGACGTCACGGGCTTCAAGATTACTAGTGCCACCGGACGGAATTAGGACTAATCCGGCACCACCGTAATCGCTGTAAATCGCGCGCCACTTGGGGCTACCGTCTTCGAGTTGGAGCGAAATCTGAGCTTCGTTACTGCTTTTTTGGGTAAAGGAAATTTGGCCGACTTTGTAGCGATTGACAGCCACTGTTTGATTCGTCAATTCGCGAGGCAATTGCAAATCTTTAATCGTAAATTCTAGGCGATCGCCCTTTTGTTCCGTAGTGATTCTCCCCTCAGACATCTGATCTAACCGGAGATAAAAACCACCTTGAGTCACCTGAAAGCGATCCTCGAGGAAGCTATCTTCCGCTTGACTGATCGCCTCACCGATCTGCTCATCCGTAATACGTTGAGAAGTTTGCTCTGTCGTAATGAGTTTTGGTTCTGGAATGTCAACGACCCAATTTGTCGGCGATCGCCCCTCAAACTTAATCTCATTCGGATCGAGCGTGTAGCCCGGCGCCAGCTCGATTACCAAACGTGCCGTATCCGGCGTAAATTGACCCAAACGCACCATGCGGATGTTGCCACCATACGAACGATCACGTATCGAGCGATCAAGCGTAGTGCCCGGTAGATCAATCACCAAACGGCTCGGATCCGGAATTAACTGTGCTTGGGGTTGCACGCTCTCATCAGTCCGAAACTGAAGTTGACGACGCTGCTCATTAAATTCCCAAAACACCAACTCCCCAGCCCAAGCCGGCATTTGCCACGCCGAAACAGTAAGCAGTGTCAAAAAGAACCAAAAAAATTTCATAGTCAAAAATCCTCGAAAACAAAATCAGGGAAACAAACACACAGCAAGGTAATTGATCTTCACCAGCCTAGCCATTACTCCCCAAAAAGGACGCGCAGATCACCAGATAAGTTTCGGTGACCACTAAGAGCTGACTTATTGTATCTTCTCCGAAGTCTGTACCGCTTCCGCCACAGCATCCGGTTCCTTAAAGACAATTCGTAAAAAAGGAGGCGCCACAAAAGTCGTCAAGATCACCATCATAATAATCGCCGCTTCCGTAGACTCCGTCAGTGCACCACTCGCGGAACCAACACCCGCAAATACAAGACCAACCTCACCACGTGGAATCATTCCCACACCGATCGCCAGACGATTCAATTCAGGCTGCCCGAAAATCGTAAAACCAGTGATGACCTTACCAACAATCGCCACAACAACCAAGAAAGCAGCAATGACCAAACCCTCACGATTAGCAGGAACAGCGGGATTTAGCACACTCAAATCTGTCTTTGCACCGACACAAACAAAAAAGATTGGTACAAACAAATCGGCGATCGGTAGAACCTGTTCTTCCAACTCACCCCGTTTGCTCGTTTCCGCCAAAATCAAACCAGCCGCGAAAGCCCCCAAAATTGCTTCCAGCTGAATGATGGTGGCAATGTATGACAGTACAAACGCAAAAATAATCGAGACTGTGAGCAGCTGACCACGGGTTTTCATGCCATCCACAAGGCCAACAAACAAAGGGTTAAGCAAACGACCAACAATAATCGCACCGACTAAAAAAGTACCCGCACTAACAATCAGCCAAATTGTACTAACCACCTCCACTTCACCAGTCTTTGCCAAACTCGCAACAACAGCCAAAACAATAATGCCGAGGACATCATCTAATACCGCTGCGCCGATAATGATCTGACCTTCCTTTGTCGTCAGTTGTCCTAGTTCTGCCAGTACTTTCGCGGTAATACCAATACTTGTTGCGGTAAGGGCTGCTCCTGCAAAAATGGCGGGAATTGTGCCGATATGGAAGAAGAAGACTAAGCCAGCTGTACCTGCGGCAAAAGGGGCAACAACACCGACGACTGCAACGATCGCCGCTTGAGGCCCAACTTTAATTAATTCTTGGAGGTCAGATTCTAGGCCAATTTCAAACAGTAAAATGATGACACCCAATTCCGCGAGCACTGAGATCACTTCGCTCTGGGTGGCAAAGACTGCTGGGGCTGCTTCTGGACTTAGCCCTGCTGTTGCTTGCAGAAATTGCATGAGTAGTGACTGAGAGGCTTCGAGACCGCCTTCGGGAAATACCAACAAACTAAAAGCAGAGACTCCAACAAGAACACCACCAACAAGTTCGCCTAAGACTGGTGGTAAGTTAATGCGCGAACAAACTTCTCCGCCCAATTTACTCGCGAAATAAATAATCACTAGACTGAGCAACACTGCGGCTAGAACCATAGATGGCTCGGCGGCTTCGCTAGCTGGAGCTGCGTTGAGTAGAAATGATTGAAAATGTGGCATAAATTTCTAAAGGAAGTAATGACGAGCGATATCAAAGCTAACGTTTCTGTTTTGCCGTGACATATTGTTCTGAAATGGAGCTTAAAAGGCAAGGAGAATGCTCGCATTTGGCAGCCAATTAGAGGTTCCGAATAAATCCATCACAATAATTTAACAAATTGATGGAACTTCATTCGGTTTAAATCTGACGGAATTGTCCTGAAATTTACGCTCTAGACTTGTTTATAGACATAATTGCTCTCTTATTTCTGTTGGTGCTATGTCTGAAACTTTACTTTTGGCAGCCAGTCTTTTAAGTGGTGAAGCGGTGGCCGTACCGCCCCAAGCGAAGCCGGATGTTGATCCTTGGTTGCTGGTTGACCAGATGGGGGTGCTAGACCAAAAGCGGGTGCAAACTTATCAGCGGCGATCGCAACCTTTACAGGGAGCCACTGTCTCGAAGCCAGAAGTATCTCAGGTTGTGCAATCCCGCTTAGCTGCGCAGACCACCGGTTTAAAATCAGCTGAACCGAAGGTCATTCAAGCAAATTACGAAAGCATAAATTATGAAAAAGCGGCTTATCAACAACAAGCTGTTTCGGTCTTGCCCAGCTCTACGGTAACCAGTCTTGACCAAACATCTCTTAAGACATCAACGATTGAGACGTCGCCTCAACCTCAAAATTATCAGGGGTCAGCAAATACGAGTGTTGCTCCCGGCTCAAATCCTCAGCTTTTTAGTCAACGCCTCAGCGCACTAAAAACGGGCCAACTTTACACAAGACTGAACGGAAATAGTTTTCACACAGCATGGTCTGGCGC
>JBARRZ010000229.1:0-10225 GCA_049644465.1 Limnothrix sp. | reverse complement strand
CCCCTAGCCCCTCCGAGGAGGGGAATTAGAGAAGTCGGGGTTCTAAATCTATTCGTCGCGGGCGTGGGCGATCTGCCAACTCAGAAAAATCACCGGAATTAGCCCCACAAACAAAATTGCCAAAGCTGGAACCGAAGCCTCCACCAGCCTTTCATCCGATGCATATTGATAAACCTTCACCGCCAACGTATCGAAATTAAACGGACGAATCACCAGCGTTGCCGGAAGCTCCTTCATTACATCCACAAATACCAACATCGCCGCCGTCAGCAAACCACTCCACATCAACGGCGTATGCACTTGAATTAGGGTTTTGATTGGGGAATTGCCAAGGCTCCGGGACGCATCATCGAGGGTGGGTTTAATCTTGCCGAGACTCGTTTCCACTGCCCCAAAAGACACCGCCAAAAATCGCACTAAATACGCAAACACCAAAGCGAAAATCGTGCCACTGAGCAGCAAACCCGTAGAGATGCCAAACTGCGCTTTCATAAAATTGGCGTTTCCCCATGGGAATCAGAATACTCGTGGCGATCGCCCAATTCATCAATCAGCACCATAGATAATTTGGCAACCAAACTCCTACAGATTTTGCAAAAGAGGAGCCGCACCAAGCAATTTCTGAGTGTATGGATGCTGAGGCGCATTGAAAATATCTTCCGTGTTACCCAGCTCAACAATTTTGCCCTGATTCATCACCGCAATGCGATCGCACAAAAATTTTGCCACCCAAAGATCATGGGTAATAAATAGATAAGTCAGATTGAATTCCGCTTTGAGATCTTGCATCAACTCCAACACCTGCGCCTGAATACTAGCATCGAGCATACTGACTGGCTCATCACAAATCACAAGACGAGGCCGAGTAATCAACGCCCGCGCAATACCGACCCGCTGTTGTTGGCCACCAGAAAGTTGGCGCGGCAACCGAGCATAATATTCTTCTGTGGGTGTTAAACCAACCTTTTTGAGCATCAACATTACCTGCTCTTTCACCTCAGGCCCTTTCGCCAAACCATGAATATGCAACGGATCACCCACATTTTCACCGACTGTCATCAAAGGATTTAAAGAAGCGTGGGGATCTTGAAAAATCATTTGTAAATGACGACGTTCGGGGCGCATTTCCGAGACAGATAAATTATTTAATTCTTTGCCTTCAAAAATAACGTTGCCGCCTGTGGGTGGGACGAGCTGCAAAATTGTGCGAGAAAGCGTACTTTTACCGCAGCCTGATTCGCCGACTAGACCGAGAATTTCGCCTTCATAAATATCAAGGTTAATGCCATCTACAGCACGAATAACTTTGTTTTTTTCGCCAGTAATTATTTGCTGGAAAAAGTTACTTTCAAGAATGTAATGTTGCTCTAGATTGTCGAGAGAAAGTAAAGGCTTTTGGGTTTCTTCTGGTTTGGTTTCTGTCGCATCGTGGAGATGTAAAGCGGCTTTGAGCAGAGACTGAGTTTTGGGATGTTCTGGTGTTTTAAAAATCTTTTGGACGTCGCCCATTTCGACAATTTTGCCCCGGTGCATCACGGCAATTTCGGTGCAATATTCTGCAACCATCGCGAGATCGTGGGAAATCAGCATCAAACCCATATCTCGCTCGGCACAAAGACGGGTCAACTCTTGCAAAATTTCGTTGGCGACGGTGACATCGAGACTGGTGGTGGGTTCGTCGGCGATGATGAATTTTGGGTCAAGTAATAGGGCAAGGGCGATCGCCACCCGTTGACGCATTCCGCCACTAAATTCGTGGGGATATTGACTCCAGCGATCTGCGGGAATTCTCACGGCGGAAAGAGTTTCGAGTGCTTTTTCCTTCGCTGCTTTTTTATTTAATTCTGGACTGTGACTTTTTAGCGTTTCAAGACAGTGATTGCCGATGGTCATCAGCGGGTCGAGTCGGGTCATCGGATCTTGGAAAATTAAGCCCACCACTTCGCCGCGATATTGCCGCAATGCTTTGCCCGTCAAACTTAAAATTGGCTCGCCTCTAAAAGTGGCTTCCCCCGTCACTTGGGAACCCTTCGGCAATAGTTGCAATAACGCCCGCCCGATAGTGGATTTGCCGCAGCCCGACTCGCCCACTAAACCGAGGCGATCGCCAGTCCCTACCGCAAATGAGACCCCATCCACCGCCCATTGCAGCACAGTATCCCTTGGTGGGTAGGCGATACGGAGATCGGCGACATTGAGGAGAGCGGTTGTCATATTAATAAAAGACCAAGCAAAAAATGAACTGACCCTATGATTTTATCTGCCAGCGAATTATTCCGGGACAAATTATTTGAGTCAACTATTCCGGTAAATTACTCCACCAAAACATATCGGCGATCGCCGGGCCATCTAGTGTGAGTTCTGGCGCAGGATTGAGCAGCACAATAATTTGACTATTCAGCGTTTTGTCGATGCGCCGCGTCACCCGTTCAGGAATGCCATAACCATAAATCACATGACCTTGCCCCGCGAGAGCCACCACTTTAGTATCCGGATTTGCCAAACGAAAATCGGCGATCGTCCGCGCCATCGTTTCATCCCAAACCACTTGCGCCGCAAAGAAATTATCAAAATTAAAATCGCCGTGCTGCCCATGACTACCAAATGCACCCTGCACAAAATTTTGGTACTCAACATTACTCAGATCCAGTTGGGCGATCGGGGGAATGTACGTAAAATCAACAGGCGTTAAATTGGCCAACCCTTCGCGCGCCACACGACTCACCACCTCACTAGGCGCATTGAGTGCCAAAACCGGAATCTTTTTCTCCCGCGCAAACCGTAAAATCGGTGCGTATAGTTCCCACGGAAAGCCCCAGCGTTTTTTGTACTCGCTCTGCTCAACAAATTCTGCTTCTGTAATCTCACCCGCAATATAACGATCCACCACTGGCTGAAACTGTCGCTGAAACATCTCCAAACCGATAGCCAGCTTAGGATTTGCTTTGTAAAGTTCTTGAATAATTTCGAGCTGTGCCTGATGGTCTAACTCGCTATCGTGCTGCTCACCCAGATACACAATATCCGCCGCCATCAATGGTTGCAAAGATTGTTCCGGCATAGCGGGTGGTGGCAAAATTTCTCGGTCTTGTGGTTCACTCTCACTCGAACAAGCAATCGGGGCGATCGCCAAACAGCCACTTAATACAACCAAGCCGAGCCGCTGTAAAAATCCCATCGCGATCACCCCAAGAAAATAGTGAATACCCTATAAGTGTAGAAAGAGCAGAAGTCGTTTACAAGTTTAGAAATTTGGACGATTCGAAGCAGAGTGAAATGTTAAAGTCACAACCACCGCTAAAACTACCGAGTTTGCAGCATCACAGCCCAACAAAATCAAAGCCTCATAACTCGTCAAACAGACCATTCCAGCTAAGCCAACAGGCGTCGTTAGTAGCTCGATAAATTCTGCCACTTGCTCCAATAGCTCCAGTAAATGGAGAAAGTATTTCAAAATAACCATCTGTGTCTGGGAGCCTCGTTGAGGATAGATAAATAAGCTGAAACGCTAACGCGAAAGTTGCCGGAAATAGTCGTTTTTAGCTCACTAAGCTGGCAATACGACTGGCTAAAATCTGCAACGGCACACGGCCAATGTAGGTGTCGGCTACATTTAGATCTTTTTGTAATAAAACGAAATGAGGCACACCACTTACTTTATAGCTTTCTACCTGTTTTTGCCATTGCGGCTCATCAATATTTAGCATCACAATATTCAAATCGTCTGAAAATTGCTGATGAACGGTTTCGATGGTGGCTGCCATCGCCTGACAAGTGGTACACCAGTCGGCATAAAATTCGATCAACGTGGGTTGCGGGTTCGCCATGGCAACGTCGTAGGGCATTGCTGTTTTTGCAGCGGCTTGTAGTGTCATTAGCCCAGATACGGAAGAAATTGTCTGTGTTCCATTGGCGGGGCGGGTCAAAAAGAATGAGGCGATCGCAAAAATAACCACCACGGCGATCGCCACAAAACCTGATTTTTGAGTTGATATTTTTTCAGACAAAACCAGCATCTCCCTAAACTATTGGTAGTAATACACCAAAATAATATGCATCACTAACATCACGAAAAAAAGACTAACAAAAAAGATATGACTCGTTAACCAAATCGCTCGCAGACCGCGAATCAACGGGCCTTTCGTTAATGCCGCTTCCATACCGGGTAACTTTCCGAAATAACGGCGAGGCGATTCTAAAATGCCAGTCTCAGCCACAACACCCATTAGAGCCGTCAGCGTCACCGCAAAAAATACCCACAAAAAGACCGCATTAAAATTAATCCCCGTTGCCCCAAGCGTATGGATACAGACCATACCCAACATCGCCACACCGAGAAAAATGTGAATACTGCGCCAAAAATTCATTGTGCCGGGCAGTTTAATCCGCACAATCCAGCTACGGCCACGCTTACGTAATGTGAGCGCCATTTCGAATGCGGCAAAAGCAAGGGCGACAAATCCTGTGCTCTGCTTGTATAATTCTCCGCGCAATAGTCCATGGACATCGACGGAGTTTTCCCGCAGCAGGGCGAGATAATTTTCACTGAAGACAAAAGGTAATAGCAGTAATACTGTCAGAAATGTCAGGCCCAACAAAATTTTGAAAGTGGGTTGCAATCCCGTCGGTCGATTGGGCGATCGCCTTGGTTTCGAGATCTCTAGCCCGTCTGAAGTGAGAACGGATTCAGAATTTACAATATCTTGGTTATTGCCGGAGCTGCTCATGAGCTTTGGTATATTACAGAAATAATTGCTGAGGAAAAAAAGCAAGATTCACGCCCGATCCCCCAGCAAATTGGCTACAGCTCTTCACTATCGCAAAATGGTGAAGAGTTTATTTTTTAAGCATTATCCATGGGGATATTAATCACGATACCGCCCATTACATCGCCGACCTCAAAGACCTTGTCAGGGTAACGCTCAAGGTGGACAGGGTGGGTATTGTGGCAACTTGCACAAGACTCGACAACGGCGACATCAGGATACATCGCAGAGTAATATTTCTGACCACCAATTTCTTGATAATCTTTTACTGCTTCGCCGCTCTCAGTCATCGCGACAAGGGCTGTTTCTTCAAACTCACCTTTAGGCGCATGGTTATCGTTGATATACCACTCAGAAATGAGGTTGTAGGTAAAGAAGCCGGACTCATTGGCAATTTCGGAACCGAGGCGGAACATCTGGGCCGGTAGAGGAATACCATCAGTTTGTTGCCAGCCTTCCGTTGCTTCAATATCGAGAACACCGTCTTCTTTTGCTTTGCCTTCGAGCATTTTGGCGCGACTAACGACATGCTTGGTATAAGCGGTACGGTCGGCGGCAAGCACGGTGTGAATATATTCTGCGACTACGGAGGGATCGATGCCAGCAGCGGCAGATGCTGTAGGAGCGCCACCACCACTACAAGACACTGCGGTTACGGCGATCGCCAAGACGATTGCAATGAAAGCGACGGTACGAGTCCGAATCGCGGTGAGCCAATTTTCGATGAATGCCATAGTTGGGGGTTTCTCCTAAAAATCCAAGGGGAGTAAGTGTGGTAGATACCTAAATAAATTAGGTAAAAGAGATAGAAACGTTCGTAGAAGCGAACACTGGCTTGATGAGCCTCGATTACTCTGAACGCCGCTTTTCGAGTTCGCGGACAAGGTCAAAGGTTTCGAGGGAGAGTGTTGGCGGTGCATCGAAATTTGCCTCCACTAACTTGTCATCAAAAATACTGTTGTAGCTATATTCAACGCCGTGGCAGTTGATACAGACTTCACCCACCATGCGATCGCGCGGTAACAGGGTGTAGGTGTTGTTGTGATTCACCAAAGCGGTGGTGCGATCGCCGACTTTTTCTTCATGGCGAGGGAGGTGGCAAGTGGCGCAACTCACTGAATCTGCCGAAGGTCTGGGCAAACTGCGATCGGCGTCAAACAATTCTGCGTGGAGCGAATTTTTGTAGTTCAGCGAATGATTATCCGCATGGCACGTTAAACAAGAATCCACTGCCGCCGGCACTGTTTGTACCGAATGAACATCGTGGCAGGTGTTGCAATTCATCTGGAGATCGTGAGCGTCTTCCCGCATCGGTAATCTCGCCATGGCTGGGGTTAGTGCCGACTCTCCTTCCCGCAACCGGATTCCATGCTTACCTAGCAAAAACGTATCAACCGCTTCCTCGTGGCAAGACCGACAACTAGTTTGGGGTTTGGCGATAAATTCTTTGGTTTTCTCATCGTTGTGGCAGCTCGAACAATTCACATCATTCAGGGCATGGATGCTGCTCTCCCACAGTTGGGTGGTCTCTTTGACTAAATCTTCGTTGGCGGCGATCGCCGGATTCCCCCAACCAAAAAACAAAGAACAAGCAAAAAGTAGCGTGATTAAAACCCTCATTTGCCACCTCCCAAAAATTCCTTGCTGAGGTCAGGTTTGGGCGCAACCTCCACCGTCGTTACCACAGTCCGATCCGGCACTTTTTGCACCGGTAGCATCGGCGGTTGATCAATATTTGCCCGCAGGAAACCCGTCGAAATCGTGCGGTGATCATGGTAATTGTGGCAACCCGCAGTCCAGCAACCATCCGGCGTAAAACCATCGTGACTTTTGAGATCACCATTAATAATCCCTTCGTGGCAAGCCATACAAAGATCCGGCTGGAGATTGACCCCCCGTCCAAACATATGTACATGTTCTTCATGGCAAGTCGTACAGGTTAGAGCCGCAATTTTTTCCAAATCGCCCGCCCAGCGAGGATCGCGAAACTTTGATGCACCGTGCACATCAGCTTCTAATTCCGCTTCGTGGCAACTCATACAGGTGTCATTGGTGACAGGCTTAAACCCTTCATGACAAGAGGCACAGGACGTTTCAAAAAGATAATGACCGACTGACGTTTCTCCCGGCAAAAATACTTGTTTAGCATCCAGAGCAAACGCCGCCGCAAACCAACCCACTAAAGCGAGGCACACTGCAATCGTCGCCACTTTAAAACTGATCAGCGATCGCCAACTAAATTTTTTCTTTTTGTTCGATCTCTGTGCCATGCCTTCACCTATATCTCGTTAATTACCCGCCTAGAGTAAAAACACTAAATAGAGAATCAGCGTCACAACACTACCGCCTAACACAAAAGGCACAGCACCCGGACTAATCGTGCTACCCGCAGCCTCAACGGTTTCCGTTGTGTTTAGAGCGACCTCTTCCGAAGCATAATCAGCCCCATCCAGCATCACTTCTGTGATCAAACCGTAGGCATCAATCCAAGCCTTCTCAACAGCAGGCGTCCAATCAGCACCCAGATATTGATTGAAAGTTTTAATCAACGTGTTCCCAACGAGGGGATAGTGAACTGGTAAAGCACCATACTGGACATGGCGAGCGCCGAGACCTTTGAGCGCATCCGTTAGAGCACCCGGATTTTTAAGATTTTCTACCACAAAAACAAGAGAAGCCAAGAGTTTTTTGCTTTGCTCCTTGACATCAGCGTGGGCAAATAAAGGCTTTGCCGCTGGATAGTCAGTAAAAAGATTGCTGTAGAAGCTTTCCGCAAACTCATTCGCTTTGGGTTTGACCTTTTCAAAGCTGGATTCTAAAAGGTTGACCTGAAGACCAGTTGCTTCGTCTACCTCAGTATCAGCGGGCGTTAATTCGACTTCTGCTTGCGAATAATCAGCCCCATCTAGCATCACTTCTGTAATCACACCGTAAGCATCAACCCAAGCTGCATTGACTGCAGGTGTCCAATCGTCGCCAAGATATTGATCAAAAGTCTTAATGAGTGTATTGCCAACAAGCGGATAGTGCTCCGGTAAAGCGCCGTATTTTACGTGACGTGCGCCTAAACCTTGGAGTGCTTCTGTGAGTGCGCCGGGATTCTTGAGATTTTCAACGACAAACACAAGAGAAGTGAGTAATTTCTTACTTTGTTCTTTGACATCTGTAGTGGCAAATAGCGGCTTAGCGGCGGGATAATCAGTGAAAAGATTTTCGTAAAAACTGCTGGCAAATTCGTTTGCGTGTGGCTTTACTTTTTCAAAACTGGATTCTAATAATTCGACTTGCAACCCTGAATCATTGTTTGGCTCAGTCATGGTTTTGTTTTCTCCTAAAACTATAAAAATGTTGTTTTTTGCAACTGTTCAGATTAGAGCGATCGCCCTGTACTTAAGTATTGTCTAGAAACTTAGTTTGATTGATCAGAAAAATCATCTGTTCAGTACACTCATGCATATTAGGCAAGAATAATTAGCGCAGTTGTTTTTTTGCTGAAACTGTAAACACTTGTCACATAAGGGATGTACAGATTTATTGTTTTATTAGTGAAAGGCGAAACTTGGTCTAACACGCTACGGGGAAACTTCCAGATGTTTTGTCACATCAGCTACAAATAGTTGCTTTTCAAGATGTTTTCAACTGGTTTCTATGCGTTAAACGCATAAATTGTTTTAGGTTTGGTGTGGCTAAATTTTGCTGTAAAGTGAGTTTTGAATTCTAAAAAATCTGTGGGGAATCAACAAATTGGCGGCTAGATTTTCTGTGTTTTGTCAAAAAAGATACAAATAATATTTCGATTTTCAAGAAACTGAAACAATTCAATGGAATTAATTTATTAATTTATTAAGATGTGACGCATGTCTTTTCTGAATCCTCTTTATGCATGGATGACTTTTTTTAGTATCAAGCAGTGCATTTTGGGGGTCTTGGATCATAGATGTTGTGGTACTAATTTGTAGATCTATTTTTAGATTGACTATGGACTCAAAAATGCTTCGGTTTTTAGGCTCGGTTCGGTTAGCAGTTCCTCTCTTGGCGGCGATCGCCCTAATTCTGATCGGCACAACTTTTTATGAATCGAATGTCGGCTCGGCTACGGTACAGGCGCAAATTTATAAGAGTCCATGGTTTGGCGCGTTGATGTTTTTGCTCGCCACAAATCTAGGTATTTCAACGGCGAGTCGTTATCCTTGGCGCGGCGCGAGAAAGATTGGTTTTGCCCTGACCCACTGGGGTTTGGTGGTGATTATTGCAGGCTCGGCGGCAGTGATTCACCTGAGTACGGAAGGGATGCTGCTGGTGCGGACGGATAGCGCGGCGGCGGATCAGATTCGGGTAGAAGGCGACATTTTAGAGGTGGCAACTCCCGACGGCGATCGCCAGCAAACTGATATTTTTATTCGCCCGGATGGCTCGGTTTATCCCGGAAAAGTGGCTGGTTTGTCCCTGCTGGGCTATAGCGATAATGCCATTACGACGGTCGAATTTCAGGACGGCGGCAAGGTGGATAATCTGGCAGTGAAAGTCCGGTTGCAGAGCGATCGCATGGGTCAGACTTTAGAAAGATGGCTGGCGATCGCCCCGTTTGGCTATCAGCAAATGGACATTGGCCCCGCCCATCTGGAAATTGCGAAAGCCTCTGGTGACGCAGAATTAACAGAATTATTGGCTGCCCCCACGGGTAACAATCACGTTTTTGGGGAGTTGCAGATCGGCAAAAAAAGTCTCGATGTCAAAGAATCCCTCGGCAAATCGGTCAAGCTTTCCCAAGGTGTAACGGCTGAGATTACGGACGTTTGGGCGGATTTTCGGTTAGACAAAAATAATCAACCCACTTCCGCCTCAGACTCGTTTAATAATCCGGCGTTGCAAGTGGTATTGAAAGACGGCGATCGCCAAGGGCGGTGGTTCATTTTTGCGAATTCCGAGTTTGAACCGATCCGCGCCGGGGATGATTTTGATTTAACTGCCAGCTATATTGCCCCCAAAACGACGCGCACCGACTATTTCCGCATTGTCGAAACCCCCAATCATCAGCTTTTCTACGCCGCCGCATCTTCTAAAGGTTTTAAGGCCGGCGAATTTGTCCCCGGTGAAGCCGTCGCCCCCGGCTGGGCAGATTTCAAAATTTCCCTCGCCGAACGGATTGATCAGGCGATCGTCCAGCGGCAAGTTGTCCCCGTAATGCCCGTCGCTCAAGGGTTGCGGGGTCAACAAAAAGGTGGTGCTCCGGCGCTCCATGTGGCAACGGCGGATGGTGAAGATCTGTGGTTACCTTGGAGTGAAGCCACCAGTCTCGAAACGCCCAACGGTAATTATTTCGCCGCCTTTGGCCCCAAGATTTTGCAACTGCCGTTCTACGTGAAACTGAATGACTTTATCGTGGATCGTAATGAGGGCAGTGAATCCGTTGCCATGTGGACAAGTGAAGTAACTTTATTTGACCCCGCCACCGACAC
>JBARRZ010000228.1:0-3935 GCA_049644465.1 Limnothrix sp. | reverse complement strand
CTCATATACAGCACAGGTAATGCCCAATAAAGCTGATTCGAGCCGTAGGCTGAAATTAGACCCTGTCGCACCCGCCCCAAACTGAAATCAATCGGATAACCCTGATGCAGAT
Organism: Limnothrix sp.; assembly: GCA_049644465.1. Taxonomy (GTDB): domain Bacteria; phylum Cyanobacteriota; class Cyanobacteriia; order Cyanobacteriales; family MRBY01; genus MRBY01. The sequence goes on along the minus strand of JBARRZ010000228.1, from coordinate 3,823 downwards.
TGCGATATAACAACCGAGTAAATGTCAGCGCAACCTGATCAGGAATTTGAGCCGACATCGCCAATACCGCCGGAATACCTCGACGCACGAGGGCCTGCGCCAAGCTTTTTTCTGTCGATTCGTTGATATCTAAACCCGTAATCCCATCAGCGCCGTGGCAAGAATTAAACACAGCAAATTGCACGCCATTATTAACCAGTAATCCCGCTAAATCATCACCAGCAAAAGGTTCAGTCAAACCAGTGGCACGATTAACCAAATAAATATCACCGCCAAAATGCCCTAAATTACTGTGACCTGCGTAGTGAAATACTTGATACTGGCCTTGTTCAAGGACTTCGGTTAGTTCCTGCCGTCCCGGATTGTCCAAGATGGTGAGTTCGAGGGCGGGTGTACCGGCGGGCGTTTCTTTTTCTAATTCGCTTTGAAGATGGGTAGCTTCTTGGCTTAATTCGAGCCGTTCTTGGTCTGCGGGACTCGCCAAGACCATCAAAATTTTGAGAGGTTGCTCGTGGACATCGCCCATGGAGAGGGTGTCTGTAGAACCGTGAGTGGTGCTGTGATAGCGCGAAAAACTAGTTTCAATCCCAGTAGTCAAACTTTGCATTTCAAAGTTACTGCTATCAGTGGCGTTAATCACTTCCCACGGCAAACTTAGTAGACGGGTTTCTTTGTAACCGAGTCGTAGTCGCAAAATCTGGTTTTGGTTGTGGGCGATCGCCTGTGCCCGACTCCAGCTCTCCTTCAAACTGCCCGTAAACAATTCACGATAGAGCTTTTGGCCAAACTCTAATAAATTAGTCGCGAGTATGGGTTCTACAGCCGTTGAATCTAAGGGCGACGCATTCGCATCTGATGTAATGAGCTGATTTTTGTCACTCAGTCGTCCAGTCCCTTGCAATAAACGTGATAGCGGATCGTTCATTAATTGCGCAGCTTCTGCTAACCAGTTATCCACAGCCCATTCCACCTGCTCTTCAGCGAGGGGAACGCCCGGAGACACCTTTTCAGTGCGCAAAAAATATCGATTTTCACCTAGATGAGTAATAGAAAGCTGAAAGTCTTGGAACATACCCGTTGTGATGATTGGGGGAATCTTATCCTTATTGATAACATTACCGCCATAAATGTTTCCATCGACGGATTTTGCAACGGCTCAAGATAGGCTATTCCAGCTCCTGTAATTTGCTCACAAGATCATCTTTAGTGACAACGTATACACCGCGAATTTTTTTCTGAGAAACGGCAAGCTGTGCTCTGGTAAACACGAGGAGAGGAGTGACAAAATCAATCTTTTTTTTGTCCCGCACTTGCAGGGCTTGCTTCATCACGACTTGCAAAAAATCTTTTTTAAAAGCATAAATGTTCCGACCCATACGACGGTGCAGGCGATGGTCTTGGAAAATCACAGTGCCTCGATGGGACTTGACGTCGATCACGTAGGCTTTTTTCTTGGGGGACAAACAAACGACATCGGCATCACCCAAACCTTCGTCGAGACGCATCCCGTAATGCAATTCCCAGCCTGCGGTCGCGAGGGGAATGAGTGCTTCTGCGACGCCTTCTTCTGCTACGGCGCCTTGGTCTGCGCGGTTAGCGGCTTGCCAAAGATCGATACCTCGAAAAATAAAACCCAATGCGCCAAAAACGGCGATCGCCACAATCACAATTGCGGCGATGAACCCCAAACCAATTGCCAATACCGGGAACAAAAATACTACTAAAATCGGTAAAATTCCAGCCCCACAGAACGATTGATACGCCTGAAAACGCCGGCGAAATGCCATTTGCCGTACATTTTTTCCTGCTATCCCAGAAGAGGCGACCATAACCAACCCTAATAAAATTTAAGTGAATCGACCGTCTCGCAAGGAGAAATTTGTATCCTTAATAAAGCTGGGATTATTTCCCTTCATTGCTATTTTCTCGTACAACTCTCTCATTCCCCACCATGGAAAAAACAGCTCAGACTCATTACCCGATCCACGACTTGTTGCGTAATCGCTTTAGTACTGTGATTTTTGATGGCGATCGCCCCGTTAGCCTAGAAACTCTCGGCAGCCTACTCGAAGCAGCAAGGTGGGCTGCATCCTGCTTTAACGAACAACCTTGGCGATTTATCGTTGCAACCAAAGATGACCCCGCAGCCTATGACAAACTATTGGGTTGCCTAGTACCCGCAAACCAAGCATGGGCCAAGCATGCACCTGTCCTGATGATTTCAGTCGGCAAACAACAATTTACCCGCAATGATAACCCGAATCCTTACAAACTGTACGATGTAGGCCAAGCTCTTACTAGCATGACTATCCAAGCAGAAGCCACGGGATTACGAGTTCATCAAATGGGTGGCTTTGATAAAGATAAAGCGCGCGATGTTTACAAGATTCCAGTCGGCTTTGAACCTGCTGCCGCCGTTGCCATTGGTTATCCCGGTGATATTGGCAACTTTGACGAAGCACTTCGAGAACGTGAGCAATCTCCTCGTAGCCGCAAACCGCTTACAGAGATCGTTTTTAAAGATACTTGGGAGAAAAGCTACTTTTAGTTTTTAAATCGTTTACTTCTGAATAATTTGTTTTTAGCTCCCCAAACTTTTTAAAGCTCGGGGATTTTTATTGTGAGTATAAAATCGAATGGATAAAGAGCGAAAATGAACGGCGATCGCCTTACCAACCCTTCCCTTTTTATTTCTCGAAACGGACGGCATACCACTGCAAAAAACCACCTTCTATTTCCAACTCACAATAATCTTCCAGCAACTTATTAAATTGGGCCGGCTGCGGTAAATTAGCCAACTCAGAAGGCAATAGATCCGGTTGCGTAGCAAATAACTTATGGAAAAAGTCACGAATTTCTTGTGGCTCCATCAACTTTTCGGGATGATCGTGGCGTAGCACCACATAGCCATCCTCTTGATACATGATTGGATCTGGCATAATACCCTTGACTCTTTCGACTAAGTTTGACTCTTCAAATTTTAAATGAATGCCTCCAATCAGTGAGCTTACTCAAAATCCCCTCGTCTCTTTACCTTACGAATCAGTCTTTGCCAGCTTAGGAGAACAGTTTTCTGAAGTCGTTACCGCAGCGGACTTTCCGCGCCACGAGTTGCGGTTTCGTAATGATGCTCTGTTGCCACAGTTGGGCTTAGATCCGGAGCAAGTGGATGATCAAGATTTTATTGAGGCGTTTGGGCAGTTCCATGCAACGCAACCTTTGCAGGCAATGTGCTACCACGGTTATCAGTTTGGTGAGTACAACCCCCATTTGGGAGATGGTCGCGGCTTTCTCTATGGGCAGGTGCGGGATAAAGATGGACAGCTCTATGATCTCGGTACAAAAGGATCGGGGCGCACACCTTTTTCACGACAGGCGGATGGTCGGCTCACGCTGAAAGGTGGGGTTAGAGAAGTGTTGGCGGCGGAAGCGTTGCATCAATTGGGTGTGAAAACATCGCGTTGTTTGAGCTTAATCGAAACGGGGGAATCGCTCTATCGGGGTGATGAGCCTTCGCCGACACGGTCTTCTGTGATGGTACGTTTCCAGCGATCGCACATCAGATTTGGCACATTTGAGCGAGCCTATTATCTCCAGCGGCGGGATTTGGTGGAGAAATTGTTAGACCACACGATTGAACATTATTACGGGGAATATTGGGGCAAGGCTGACGCTCGACCGTTGTTTTATGCGGACTTGGTGAAGCGGGTGGCGCGGTTGGCGGCGCAGTGGATGGCGGCGGGTTTTTGTCACGCGGTGCTGAATACGGACAATATGGCGATCGCCGGGGAGAGTTTTGACTATGGCCCCTACGCATTTATCC
>JBARRZ010000227.1:0-35946 GCA_049644465.1 Limnothrix sp. | reverse complement strand
GATCAGCAGGATCAGCAATTTTTAATTGAAAAATATAGTGTTGGTCTAATGCCTAGTTTTGATCTAACAGATACTCGCTACCAAAGTTTACGTAATAGCTCGGTTTTGGCAATGGGTTCGTCGGCCTTTGCAACACAGAATGATTTGCCGTCGGTGCCGCTTGAATTAGATCGGATTCGGGGTCAGGTGGGCAGTGGCGAAATTTTTCTAAATGAGAATTTTACGGTGGCTAATTTGTTAGCGGCGCGTCAACAGAATCCCCATAATATTGTTCATTTAGCGACTCATGGGGAGTTTTTGCCGGGGACGCTTGATAATTCGTACATTCAGTTTTGGGATGAGCGGATTGCGTTGAATGATTTGACGCGTTTGAAGCTGGATGATCCGGTGGTGAATTTGCTGGTGTTGTCGGCTTGTCGGACGGCGTTGGGTAATCGGGATGCGGAGCTGGGGTTTGCGGGTTTGGCGATCGCCTCTGGTGCAAAATCAGTGTTGGGTAGCCTCTGGTATGTGAGCGATGCGGGGACGCTGGGGCTGATGACCGAATTTTACCGAGCTTTAAATACAACGACGATCAAAGCGGAAGCTTTGAGACAAGCGCAATTAGCGATGTTGCGCGGCGAAGTCACGTTCAAAAAAGGAACAGTTGCCTATTCTCCAGCGCGGGGGGAAGTGGAACCATTGCCCCATATTCCCCCTGAAGTGCCGATTGTTGCGGGCCAAGATTTTTCGCATCCTTATTATTGGAGCGCGTTCAATCTAATCGGGAATCCTTGGTAATCCTCGCTGAACGTTCTATCCGAAATAATCGGGTTCGTTACCGGGCGTCCATTTGATGTTGCAGCCAATACTAGGTTTTTGGTCTGGGTCAACGGGTTTATTAGCTAAAACAGCGGCGATCGCCTGTCTTAAATCTTTGCCATCGACGGGCTGATCATTACCGGGTCGCGAATCATCCAGTTGCCCACGGTAAACCAGTTTAAAATCTTGATCAAACAAGAAAAAGTCGGGTGTACAAGCCGCTTGATAGCTTTTTGCGACTTCTTGGGATGCGTCGTAGGCGATCGGGAAATTGAAGCCCAATTCAGCAACCATTTCTTTCAACTTGTCGGGAGCATCAGCCGGGTGAGTCACGACACTGTTCGAGCTGATGCCAATCATGCCAAGACTTTGCGGCACAAATTCTGCACCAATCCGCGCCAGTTCATCCTGCACGTGAATCACAAAAGGACAGTGGCGACACATGAAAATCACGAGTAAACCCGCTTTCCCAGCAAAAGTCTCAACCGTTAACGTTTCGCCAGTCGTCACATCGGGCAGCGCAAATGCAGGTGCAACGGAGCCAAGCGGCAGCATAGTAGAGGCAGTCCTAACCATTTTTTTGTAGTTTTCCAAATAAATATTTGCCTACCGACTGTAGCAAGTTAGGGTTGGATTCAAGCTTATTTTTAAAACTTAGAAACGAAAAAAATTGATTACAAAATCTATACAGCAAATATTTTTAGTAATAGCGGCGATCGCCAGCCTGACCAGTTGCGCCATCCCGAATGAAACCATTACCAAAAACAAGCCAAGCAACACCGTTTCAGCCAATCCGACCAGCGATACAACCCTCGCCAATGCCTACAAAAATCGTATGAGTAATCTCCAAGTACAAGGCTCCGGTCAAGTTAGTAAAATGTTGTCTGATGACAACGAAGGTAGCCGACATCAGCGCTTTATTCTGCGGCTCAGCTCTGGTCAAACGGTGCTTATTGCTCACAATATTGACCTTGCCCCCCGCGTTAATTCTCTCAAAGCAGGCGATACTGTGGAATTTTACGGCGAATATGAATGGAACGAAGAGGGCGGCGTCATCCACTGGACACATCACGATCCAGCAGGCCAGCATGTCGGTGGTTGGCTTGCCCACAACGGCAAACGCTACGAATAAAAACGCGAGCAAATAGCCTAGCCTTGATCCCAGCAAAGTAAGCGAACAAGTTAAAATAAGTTTCCTCTACATTGTTTACCCGTTGATGTCCCAATTCCCATCCCTAGAAGCGGCCCTAAAACACTTCTTCGGATACGAGTCTTTCCGCCTCGGACAAAAAGCCGTCATCGAAGCCGCCCTCCACAACCGCGACGTCCTAGCGATTATGCCGACGGGGGCAGGAAAATCAATTTGTTTCCAACTGCCCGCCTTGCTGCAACCGGGTTTGACGATTGTTATTTCACCACTAATCGCATTGATGCAAGATCAAGTCGATACCTTGATCGACAATGGCATCGGCGCAACGTTTCTCAATAGCACCCTCAATCTCGATCAAGCTCGCTCCCGCATCAAAGCCATTTTTAACGGCAAAATCAAACTGCTCTACGTTGCCCCCGAAAGACTTTTTAACGAAGGATTTCAAGAATTTCTCACCGATGTCACCCAGTCAATCGGCTTATCCGGATTTGTGGTGGATGAAGCCCACTGTGTCTCGGAATGGGGGCATGATTTTCGCCCGGAATATCGACAGTTAGCCCGGTTACGCCGCAATTATCCCCAAATACCTTTTCATGCGTTTACAGCGACGGCAACGGAACGGGTGCGGCAAGACATTATCAATCAACTGTCACTGAAAAATCTAAGTTTTCATTGCACTAGTTTTAATCGCCCCAATCTTTATTATGAAGTGCTGCCGAAGACGAGCCGTAGCTATGACCAGCTCCTGAAATATGTGCGTCAGCAAAAGGGGGCGTCGGGCATTATTTATTGTTCTAGCCGGAAAAAGGTGGATGAGATCGGCGATCGCCTCAAAGCCGACGGTATTAAAGCCCTGTCCTACCACGCCGGGATGAAATCCAGTTTGCGGGAGCGTTCGCAGGATCAATTTATTCGGGATGATGTGCCCGTGATGGTGGCGACGATCGCCTTTGGAATGGGCATCGATAAACCAGATGTGCGATTTGTGGTGCATTACGATTTGCCGGGAAATTTGGAGCGGTATTACCAAGAATCGGGGCGGGCGGGCCGCGACGGTGAACAGGCCCAATGCACCTTGTTTTACAGCGTTGGCGACATCAACAAAGCCGAATATTTTATTGATTTAAAAACAGACGAACAAGAAAAACGTATCGCCACTCAGCAGTTACAAAAAATGATCGATTACGCCGAAGGGATCGAATGTCGGCGGACGATTCAGCTTAGTTATTTTGGGGAACATTTTCCCGGTAATTGCGATGGTTGCGATAATTGCAAAAATCCGAAACCTATTGAAGATTGGACGATTGAGGCGCAGAAGTTGCTGTCCTGTGTGGCGCGGTGTCGGGAGCGGTACGGCATGAATTACATCATCGATGTACTCAAGGGTTCGAAGCAGGCGAAGATTTTGCAGAACAAACATAACGAGCTGTCCACCTACGGCATCGGGCGCGATCACACAAAAGATGAGTGGAAAAATTTGGGGCGATCGCTGTTACATCAAGGCTTTATGGCGGAGACAGCGGATGGTTATCGGGTGCTAAAACTAAATGCTCTAAGCTGGGAAATTTTGCGCAAGCAGCGAGACGTGAAGATTGCAGTGGAAGTCCGTAAAACTGCCGAAGAAATTTTGGGCGTGAGTGAAAGTCGTATGGAAGTGGAGATGCACTTTGAAGAATTGCGCCGCCTCCGTAAACATCTCGCTGACGTGAATTGGGTTGCGCCTTACATGATTTTTTCAGATTCGACGCTGCGCAAAATGGCGAAAAAACGTCCTCAAACCCGCGCTGATTTCACACAAATTTCTGGAGTAACGATCGCCAAAGTTCAACGTTATGGTGAGCCATTTTTAGAAAAAATCAAAGAGTTTTGCCGCTCACAACCCGCCCCGAAACCGCGCTTATCGGAAACCCAAATTTTCACCCTGCAACTTTATCAGCGGGGCTTGTCCGTTGCAGACATTGCGAAAGAGCGTAATTTAACAGCGCGAACCATTAATAATCATTTGGCAGATCTGCTGCAAAATGGCGAAGCGGTCGATCTGGCTGACTTTGTGAAACCCCCGGCCCAGACTGAAATCAAAGGGGCGATCGCCGCCGTTGGTCACGAGAGTTTAACGAAGTTGCGAGAATATCTCAAAGAAAAATTCACCTACGATGCCATCAAACTAGTCCGCGCCCGGTGGCTCTGTGAACAAGCCAAAAATTCGTAGATAGGTGAAGCGCACCGAAGCATTTGACCCAGTTTGAAAATCCCTATTAAGCGCAACCCAACATCACCTTTTCGTCTGACTAATTACAGAGGCGATCGCCATTAATGTTTATCTATTTTTTGCGTTAATATAGTGGGCAGAATGCAGAGGCAGTGATGGTTTATCAAGCTTCAGAAAAGGTACAAAAACTCTACGACGAAGATTATAACGTTTGGCTTGAATCCACAATTCAACGGATTAAGTCATCGGACTTCTCAGCAGTGGACTGGGAAAATTTAATTGAAGAATTAGAAGATATGGGAAGAAGTGAAAAGCGTGCAATATATAGCAACCTCAAGATTTTACTTCTACACCTATTGAAATATCGCCATCAACAAGAGAAACGCTCGAAAAGTTGGTTAAGTAGTATCCGCGAACATCGTCAAAGGCTATATCGAGCTTTCAAAGAAAGTCCTAGTTTAAAAAAATATTTTGAAAGTGTAGTTGCAGAGTCTTATGAAGATGCGCGGGGGTTGGCATCAGATGAAACGGGTTTAGAGATTAATGATTTTCCTGAGCAATGCCCTTTTTCTCTCGAAGAAATTTTAGATATAAAATTTTTAGGAGAATGATTTTTGTGCAAAACGACTTGCGTTTTATCAATGCACTTTTCAAGATCTGCAGCAAAAGTAGTAGCTAAATACTTTTCCAGTTTTGTTAAGGCATCCACATCAACTTTGCTCTAATTTAAAGCAAAGTTTATCGTCCCGGAATTGGAATTTCTCCCTGATAAGTTAGCGAGAATCCCCGACCATACTCAAGTGTGAATTGCGGTGTTCCACGCTCTGAATTTTTAATAAAAAGCCACATAAATTCTCCTTCTTCCCAATAATCTTCAGAAAAATTGTATTCATCTCCTACACAATTAGGAAAATTTTCTGAAGGTATAAAGGTGGAACCTCTCCATCCGATAACATCTGCATTTTTGCATACTTGGAAATCACGCAGACGTATTCCTCTACTTTCCTTTATTTTTTCACCAGCTTGGTTTGGTGAAGCTACGTGAGACAAGTTAGTTAGAGTTAGATTTGTTTCCAAATCAAGTATTAAATCATCACCAGACCAAAAGGTTTTCATTTCACAACTTCCAGTAAATAAACCAGCTGTTGTACCAACAGTACAACCACCTTTTACATGGCGTATTGCTGGTTGACTATAAACTGATGGAATCCATAGTATATTGATACAAGTAATGATTCTAAGCGATAGTTTTTTGAAAGCAAAATTTACATTTTTTATTATTTTATGAAATAAATTAATGAAGTACAGAATACTTCTATAGAAGAGTTTTTTCTGTATTTCATTTTGTTAGCGTACTCTAAAAAATCACTGTCAGTTTTCATTGTAAACTCACCTTATATTAAAGACAATAAGAAGTTTAGCTATTATAAATTTTATGAACATTGGCGATTACAACTATGGGCGATCGCCGCCGTTGGTCACGAGAGTTTAACGAAGTTGCGAGAATATCTCAAAGAAAAATTCACCTACGATGCGATCAAACTTGTGCGCGCTCAATGGCTTTACGAGCAAGCCGAAGCCGAAATACAAAAAGAGTAAAAAGCCTTTATTCCAGCAGTAAATCTTGCAATATTGCTTGCAGAATTTGCTCTGCTGCATCAACCGTTTCTTCTAACAAAATTGGGTCAACAGTTGTATCTGTCGGCAGATGCCAGTCTGCATCAATGCCACGAGTAATCATCAACACTGGAATATCTTTTGCTTTAAAGGCGAAATGGTCGGACACACCGCGATCTGGTGCAACTAAAACGGAGGGCACAGCGGCTTTGGCAATATCGGTCATCAAAGGGTCACCGCTCACCAGTAAGACATTTTGTTTACCCACCATATCGAAATTCACCATGCCCCAAAATGTCGCTTGGTAAGGCAGCGAAGCAATTAACGCCTTTGCACCCATTAGTCCCGCTTCCTCTGCATCGAACGCGACAAACCAGACCCAGTCGGCGAGGGGATGATCTTTTAAGCGTTCGGCTAAAGCTAACATCGCGGCTGTGCCCGACGCATTGTCGTTTGCTCCCGGCGAACCCGGCACGGAGTCGTAATGCGCCCCAATCAAGATCCTCGGCACGATTGCATTCGGCGATCGCACGATCAGATTTTTGCCCTGCATCATTTCCCAAGGGGTTTGCGTTTTGATAAAACCTTCGCGCTCATGTTCTGCGAGCAAAGCCTCAAGCAGTTGTTCACTGGCTGTTTTGGGCAGCACCATCACCGGAATATTAGTCGAACCAGCAGAACTTTCTTCCCAAATCCCAGCCCAGTCAAACTCCCAATCAAAATCATGCTGAATCAACACCAAACCAACGGCTCCCGCTGCCTCTGCATGGTGGATCAATAATTCGGTTGACGTCGCTTGATTGCGCTCAACGATGGCGATCGCCCCTGCCACATCCGCCGTCATAAAATCCTGTCTCGTGCCCGTTCCCATGACGCGAACTAGTTTGGCGAGACGCTGACCAACCACCGAACCCAGCACCACATTGCCCGATAATTCCTTGTCCCCAACCGTCAAACTCGAAGTGTCTTGGCGATCGCCCTGAAATTGAAACGTCTGCACTTCTGTCTCATAACCCACCTGCTCGTAGGCGTGGCGTAAATAGACCAAAGCCGCCTCAGAAGCCGAAGAATTAGGCGTTCTCGCACCCAAGTTTGTCAGAAATTCCACTGTTTGGGTGGCCGTTCTCGTCTGACGCGCTGCTGTCGTTTCCGCTATTGCTGTCGATGGAGTGGCGATCGCCAGACCACTCACAAAAATACTCGCCAAAGCTCGAGCCAAAGATCGCCTAGACATCACTAACTCCAAAACACGAGATTATTTATTACGCCTAGATTACTATTCAATTTGCTCCAACGCCGGAAATTCCATCGCCGCAGCCAACTCTGCCTGCCGCACCAACTCAGCCTCAAGCCGTTGCTGTTCCGCCTCTGCCGCATTCAAAGTATCCAAAATATCCCAAATCCGATTCAGCAACACATCCAATCCAGCCCGGGACACCGCCGAAATCGTCATAATTTCGTGGTCTGTAATTTCCCGTAGCTCTTCCGCAATAAAGTCAGCAAACTCTTGATCGCCCGTATCCAGCTTATTTAGCGCAATAATCTGCGGTAACTCCGGTAAACCCCGCCCGTAAGCCAATAGCTCCTGCTGAATCGTCACATAATCTTTAATCGGATCTTCTGCATTCAAATCCACCAAATGCACCAAAACTCTTGTTCGTTCAATGTGGCGTAAAAATTCGTGACCCAAGCCAACCCCTTGATGTGCCCCTTCAATTAAGCCCGGAATATCAGCAAAAACAGTCCCATCTTTCGTCGGTCGCCGTACAACCCCAAGATTTGGCACTAGCGTTGTAAACGGATAATCGCCAATTTTCGGACGCGCTGAAGAGAGAGCCGAGATCAACGTGGATTTTCCCGCATTCGGTAAGCCAATCAGCCCCACTTCCGCCAAAAGTTTTAGCTCTAGACGTAGCTGCTTCGTTTCTCCTTCCAATCCCGGCAGCGCATATTCTGGCGCACGGTTTTTATTACTAAGAAAATGCTTATTCCCTAAACCACCTTTGCCGCCTGCTGCAACCTTTAAAGTTTGTCCAGAGGTCACCAGATCGCCAATTTCTTCGTCGGTTTCTTTGTCATAGACAACTGTGCCGCAGGGAACATCCACAATCAGATCATCGCCGGAAGCCCCGGTACGATTATTGGGGCCGCCTTTGCCGCCATCTGGCGCTTGAAAAGTTCTGGCGTAACGAAAATCAAGTAGGGTCTGTAAATTGGAGTCTGCTCTAAAAATCACGGATGCACCCCAACCCCCATTGCCGCCTGCGGGGCCGCCTGCTGGTACATATTTTTCTCGACGAAATGCGACCATTCCATCGCCTCCTTTTCCGGCGATTACTTCAATTTCGGCTTGGTCGATAAACTGCATGGGTATTGTAAAAAAGTTGTGGGCGATCGGGTTAAGGCAATCTCTTATTATACGGTGTTGCTTGGCTTAGTTGACTGTTCTGGTCGGGGGCTAATTCTTTGGCGACCAGTGGAAACTGCTATTCTAAAAGGGACGCATTTGAGAAAATAATCCATGCAACGACAGGGTTTACTCACGGGCTTTTTGGCGGGATGCTTATGGTGTTTATTGAGCTGGTTACCGTTTAGCCAGGCGATCGCCCTCACACCGATTAAGTTATTTGACTTGAGTTATGAGCCGTGCCCGGTAGAGATGCAGGGAATGGTGACTAGTGGTTCTGACCGTGATGCGAACTGTTTTATGATCAAGGGTAAGGCGGAGAATACGTCTGGCAAATATGTTGTTGATGCGGATGTATTTGGGCGTATTTTTGATGGTACGGGTGCGCCAACCTTTGAAAATCGGGGTCGTGTGGGCACAATCTTGGAAGTGCCACCTGGTGTAAGTGATTTTGAAATTCCGATTGCTGTCGCGGCAAATCAACCAGAACCGCTGCAATTGAAAAAATTTAAGGCGTCTGGTTTTGGTTCGCGAGTCCGTCCTTTTTATTATGACAATGACGACATCTAGCCGATCGCAAGGCTGGCAACGGTTCAAGCAGAATCGATTAGCAATGCTGGGGGGGGTTGTCCTTGGGGCGATCGCCGCCAGTATTTTTTTATTGCCGCTCGTTTATCAAGTGCCTGTCGATGCGATTGATTTTACAAAGAGTGCTCTCGCTCCGAACTGGGAACACCCCTTTGGCACGGACGATTTAGGACAGGATCAGTTGGCGCGGGTGTTGTTTGGCGGCAAAATTTCGCTCACTGTCGGTTTAGCAGCGATGCTGGTGGCGATTTTTCTCGGTACAACAATTGGGGCGATCGCCGGCTTTTATGGCGGCTGGATTGATCAAATTTTGATGCGCCTCACCGATTTATTTTTATCCTTACCCCAACTGCCCGTTTTATTACTGGTGGTCTATTTATTTCGCGAAAGTTTACGGGCGATCGCCGGGCCAGAATGGGGCACATTTATTCTCGTTGTCGTCGTGATCGGCAGCCTTAATTGGATGTCTGTCGCCCGTTTAGTCCGCGCCAAATGTCTCACCATCAAAGAAATGGAATTTGTAATGGCAGCAAAGGCGATCGGCGCAAATCCCTTCCGTCTCCTCCGCGCTCACATTCTCCCCAACCTCGTCAGCATCATTATCGTCGCCGCAACCCTGTCCGTTGGTAATGCCATCATCACCGAATCCACCCTCAGTTTTCTTGGTCTCGGTTTTCCGCCAGATATCCCAACTTGGGGCCGCATGCTCTACGAAGCCCAAAATTTCTTGACCTCAGCACCACATATGGCGATCTTTCCCGGCCTTGCCATTTTTCTGACCGTCCTCAGCCTCAATTATCTCGGCGATGGTTTACGAGACGCCCTTGATCCCAAAACCTAAAACAAACTTCAGCGATTTTTCACAACGAAGCATCAAGTTTGTGCGAGAAAAATTAGCAATCCAGCAACCAGATGACTCACAAAATTACTCATAAAAATAACTACAACAAGACGGAAATCTTTCGATAAAAATAAGACCAGCGCCCGATCTGCCCACTGAGGCAACGGTAATACAACCTCTTCACGCACTTCTCCAGTCGGGAGCACGAAAATACGCAGCAAAGTTAGGATTTTTAGCTCGAAATAAAATACCGCCCCAAAGTAAAGCAGCATGACCAATAGCAGCGAACTACCAACTGGATTTTCAGCCGAACTACTGAGCAGCTCTTCACTGACAATACCCAAGAGCATATAGCTCAAAATTTCGTCCTGAAACGTGCCTCTCGAAATGAAGTGGAAAGCAAAAGAGACCAACAGCCAGCCAAAATTAAACGAGAAAAGATTAACGAGAAACATATAAATAATGCTGTCTCGTTTCGCGATGCCCTCGAAATAATGAATAATTGCTGCTTCAATCGCCACCATGATCAAAAAGATCAAAAGCTGAAGCACAAACCATTTAATCGGCAACAATAGAAACATAAAGACATCGTTTCAGAGGAGCTAGCATCTCCATTACATTAAACTTTTTTGTATTTAGTTATGACAAAGAGTCCAAAACAAAAATTTCCTCATCTGCTCGGCTCAAAATGGACAGCCACTCAAAAGACTTGGGGTTGGCGACATTTTCAAGTGATGAATCGCCGAAATGAAGGAAAGTGGGTGTTTGCCGAATTGGTTTCTTCTTGCGATCCCGAGACGCGCTTTTGGATCAACGCCAAACAGCTTAAAGACCAAACGCTTTGGGAGGCTGGCTGGAAAACGTTAGCAGAGATGAACACGCCGCCGGAGGATCCGTTCTGGCAAGAATAAATATCGGCCAGTAGATATTTAAAGACAAAAATAATCATGCTGGCGATCGCCTTTATCTCACCACGAACATCAAAAACATTCAGCCCATGCCACAGTAGACGCAATCAAGGAAACATAATAAAATTCCGAAGGTTATCATTTTAAACAAGCTATTCCGACAACAACTTTGACAAAGGTTGATTAAGATGATAGAACACAACAGCTCAACAGATAGGGGTTAGTGCGCAAGTGGGTATATTTAGTCGCTTTTCATTTTCACGCGGTATGGGTATCGATCTCGGTACAGCCAATACCCTCGTATATGTCTCTGGCAAAGGCATTGTCCTTGAAGAGCCATCCGTTGTCGCCATGCACAAAGACAACCCAAACGAACCACTCGCCTGTGGTCTCGAAGCCAAGAAAATGTTGGGACGGACTCCTGATAATGTTGTGGCGATTCGCCCCCTCAGAGATGGCGTTATTGCAGATTTTGATGCGACCGAGCAAATGCTCCAGCACTTTATTCGCCGCGTCCACGATGGTCGCAATCCCCTCATTCGCCCCCGCATGGTGATTGGTATCCCTAGCGGTGTGACTGGCGTTGAACGTCGTGCCGTTGAAGAAGCTGCCAAAGAAGCTGGCGCGAGCGAAGTCTTTTTGATTGATGAGCCTGTTGCCGCAGCCATTGGCGCTGGACTACCCGTTTCGGAACCCACAGGCAACATGATTGTTGATATTGGTGGTGGTACAACAGAAGTAGCCGTATTGAGTTTGCAGGGTACTGTCTTGAGCGAATCAGTCCGTGTAGCAGGCGACGAGTTGAATGACTCGATTATGCTCTACATGAAAAAAGTCCATAACCTTGTGATTGGTGAGCGCACAGCCGAAGACATTAAAATTCAACTAGGTTCAGCCTACCCGACTGAAGACGAAGAGCCATTGATGGAAGTACGCGGTTTACACTTGCTGTCTGGCTTGCCTAGAACGGTAACAATCAAAGCACCAGAAATTCGCGAAAGTATGTCAGAGCCTCTTTCTGTGATCGTCGAAGCAGTGAAACGGACTCTAGAGCGGACTCCCCCTGAATTAGCAGCCGATATTATTGACCGGGGCATTATGCTGGCTGGTGGTGGCGCGATGCTGAAAGGTTTGGATACGCTCATTAGCCATGAGACAGGCATTGTTACGCATATTGCAGCTGATCCCTTGAGCTGTGTGGTGTTAGGTACTGGACGTGTATTGGAAAACTTCAGTAACTTAGAACGTATTTTTAAAGGGCATGCGCGTTACGAGTAATTTAAGATAGATGATGTTCTGTACTCACTAAATGCTAATGTTTCGCCGCTGGTGGCAACGTCATGGTCTGTCTTTAATTTTTGTTGGCGTCGGTCTCGGGACGGCTCTATTTTTACGTCAAACTCAAGGAGTCGTAATTCAAGAGTTTTATGCGCTGCTGGCTAATGCTGGTAATGCTGTGGAAGCGCCTGTAGAACCTGAAATTTTGCTGCAAAATAGCAAGTTGCGGGAGCTACAAAATCGAGTCGAGGAGCTAGAGCAACAGAATATTAAGCTCAAGAAGCTATTGGACTACAGTAAAACGCTGGGTGTTGAGGCGATCGCCGCGCCAGTGATTGGTCGTAGCGCAGACTCTTGGTGGCAACAAATCACGATTGGTCAAGGGAGCAAGGCGGGGATCAAAGAAGGGTATGTTGTGACGGGGACTGGCGGCTTAGTCGGTCGCGTGACCCAAGTGACTCCTCACAGTAGCCGTGTTGCACTGTTAAGTGACGTTAGTAATCAGATTGGCGTGATGGTTTCTCGTAGCCGTTATCAGGGTTATCTCAAAGGAGATAGCGACCCGCAGTTTGCCCAGATGACTTTTTATGAAAAAGTACCAGACATTAAAGAAGAGGACATGATTACGACCTCAAATCTTAGTGTTTTATATCCCCAAGGTATTCCTGTGGGTAAAGTGACGGAGATTGATTATAATGCGGGGCCTGCACCCATTGCGACGGTTGAGCTGTCTGCCCCGTTGGTCACTTTAGAATGGGTGAATGTGTTGGCTTTTGAGCCAAAGGAACTCGATTTTGAACTTTTACCGGAACAAGATGTCTCGCAGGATTTTTAAGCCAGGGGTGACCAGAGGTACGAATTATGTAGTGATTGTCGGCTCGTTGCTGATCTTTTCTGTGCTGCTATTAATTCGGTTGCCGGGCATGACGATTTTAGGGTTTAGTCCGCAATGGCTATTAATGTGGCTCATTGCTTGGAGCATTAAACGGGATATCATGTATGCGATTGTTGCGGCGATCGCCGTCGGTTGGATTCACGATAGTCTGATGATTACGATGGTTCCGTCTCACATTCCGGGGTTTGTACTGGTGGCTTTTTTGACGGCCAGTTGGCGGCAGCAACGATATTTGCAAGAAGATTTTATTTCTTTAGCACTGTTAGTTTTTATTATGACCTTCGCCGCAGAGACAGTAATGGCGATTCAGCATTTGCTGTTCGGGTTGCGGTCACTGAGTGATATCTGGTTAGAGCACCAACGTATTGCGCTCTCATCGGCTGTACTGAGTAGTCTTTGGGCGCCTTTGACTTGCACCCCTTTAGTCCGCTGGTGGGATCACGTTAGGGCGCTCGAAAAGCAGTAATTATTGGACGTTTTGGGCTGAGGCTGTCCGTAATGCTCTAGTAATAAATGAGCTGTGGACAATAGATCAGCACAAAGATAATCGGGATTATAAGTTTTCAAATATTGCTCGTCACGAATGCCACAGGTTAAGGCGATCGCCGGAATGCTCATCCGTTGGGCTGCGACGATGTCCGCCTCTGTATCACCGACCATCAACCAGTGATCACTTATTTGACCTTGCTCAGTAATCGCTTCTTTTAATAAAGCCGTTTTGACATCAATGTTGTTCTGGTAGGCAGTATGGCGATCGCCACTACCGTAGATATCCGCAAACAAGCGCGTTAGACCATACTGAGCCAGCATTCTTTTCACCTGTTGCTCTTCCCGTAGCGTCACCAATACCAGCTTGACACCATAAGAATGAAGCAGTGCCAATGACCAATTTACGCTCGTTTGCATTCGATCCAAATCAAGCAGATCAGCAGCATTCACAATTTCTTGCACATAGTTTAAGAAAAAAGGAACCTGCTCTTCTTCTAGGCCAGATTTCATTGCAATCTCAATATCTCTAGTGCGGCTTCGCTTCATTGCCCAAAATTCTGCTTTACTCAAAACTCGTAATGGCACAGACAAACCCTGTTTCTGAAATGTTTGCTGCGTATGGTAAAGAGCCGTTTTATAAGTTTCGTAGTAGCGGCAGGATACATCAACAAGCGGGCCGTCGAAATCACAAAACAACGTTAGGCTCAAACGTCTACCACCCGGAGATTGTGAAGCGCGAAATTGGGCAGTAGCTTTCTGAAGCAAACGAGTTATATTCATATTTTTCTCTACATCAATAATCTATCTTTGGCGTGATTGATTTTAATTTGGGTTTTTATAAAAAATTTCAACGCAAACAATCAAAATCAATCGCTTAACACTTGTTCACAATAGCAGATCTTTTTGAAGAGCGACGTGAGTATAAATACAGAAAACCGACTCTTCCCATGGGATTTCTTTATGAAAGATTAATATTTCAGGAGATTGACGAGGCGAAAAGTTGTTTTTTATTTCTTACAGGTCATGGTTTTGAGGCGGGTTGAATGTCACAATAAGCTTCTGGCTCTGATTGAAAGGTTTGATAATGGCGCAACTTGAAAAATATATTCGTATGGCTGAGGATGAGCTGACGGAATACAGCAGTGATGCTCGCAAAATTGAAAAGCTTCGTCGCAAATTTGCGCTGGCTCTGAACTATGAGCAGCAACAAAAACTTAAGGCGGAATTGCTCGAACAGATGCCGACAGGCTTCTTTGCACGGTTACTGGAAGATAATCGTCAGAGCGTCGCGTTACCGTTCTGGGGTATTGCTGGGCTGGGCTTGCTTTTTGGTATTTCGTTGCGACAACCGTTAGATTTTATTGCGCCGGCGATCGCCATTCCTGCGGCAATTCAAACGCAAAGATGGGGTTGGCAATTGGAAGCGAAACGCTTGGTATTAAAGACTTTTGAAGAGTTAGAAGACCGAATCAAAAATCCTGACAAAATCAAATAATTTGGCACGTTGTGTATTGGATTTTGGTAAAAGGTCACGCTGAGTAGATGGGATTGAATTTTAGCAACATCAACAGTCTCTGGGCTGGCGTGATGGTGGAAACTTTGCTGCGGTTGGGTTTGCGTTCGGCGGTGATTTGTCCCGGTTCTCGCTCGACGCCGCTGACGGTGGCTTTGGCTCGTCATGATTCAATTCGGGCGATCGCCATTTTAGATGAACGCTCGGCGGCATTTTGGGCGTTAGGTTTGGCAAAAAGTTCGGGCTTGCCGACAGTGCTGGTTTGTACGTCTGGTACGGCGGGAGCGAATTTTTATCCGGCGGTGATCGAAGCGTATCAAAGTGCTGTGCCGCTAATTATTTTGACAGGCGATCGCCCCCCTGAATTACGTCGATGCGCATCGGGACAGACGATTGATCAAATTAAATTATTTGGCGATTTTGCCCAATATTTTAGTGAGATGGCAACTCCGGTCGCGAGCGTCGAAATGTTGCAGTATGCGCGGCAAACGATGGTGCAGGCATGGCGAAAAGCGTTGTTGCCACAGCAAGGTGTCGTGCATTTAAATTGTCCGTTTCGTGATCCCCTTGCACCGATCCCCGCTAATGATTCACTGAAATTTTTGCGCACAGAATTAGACTCCGAACACTTTTTTCAAGCTGTTCAACCTCTCGTAAAATCACGGTTTTCGGTAGAAACTGTACCGTTACCGCAGTGGCAGAAAGCAGCAACGGGGATCATTATTGCGGGGGTAGATCAGCCAGCAAATCCCGAAAAATATTGTCAGGCGATCGCCCGACTCTCTAATTATCTCGGCTATCCGGTGTTGGCTGAAGCGTTATCGCCAGTACGCAATTATGCTGATTATTTTTCGAAATTGATCACAAGTTACGATTTCATTTTGCGGGATCAAGCCAAAGCTGAAGCTTTAAAAGCGGATGTTGTGATTCAAATTGGCGCGTTGCCGACCAGCAAAATTCTGCGGGCATGGTTGCAACAGTCACAACCGCAGACATGGATATTGTCAGCGCGAACCGAAAATCTCGATCCCCTCCACAATCCAACACAGCAAATTCAAATCGAGATTGAGCAACTTTTAAAATTATTGCCTGATACTGAAGCCAAAAGTCTAAATTACGCGTCAGTTTGGCAGATCCATGATCGGCAGATTAAAGAGGCGATCGCCTGCAATTTTAAAGAAGAATCAGATTTTGTCGAAGCAAAAATTGCGTGGCATCTGTCCCAACATTTACCCGCTAACAGTGCCATCGTTTTCGCCAACAGCATGACCGTGCGCTACGCCGAATTCTTTTGGCAGACCAATCACAAAAAAATCCAACCCTATTTTAATCGCGGCGCAAACGGCATTGACGGCACTTTATCCACGGCTCTTGGCATCGCTCAAAATCATTCGCCTTGCGTTTTGCTCACTGGCGATTTGGCGTTACTCCACGACACTAACGGCTTTTTAACGCTGCCCCAATTTCAAGGCTCACTCACGATCGTCGTTGTGAACAATAATGGCGGTGGTATTTTCGAAATGCTGGCGATCGCCGCCGAAAAAGATTTATTCGAGGAATTTTTTGCCACGCCGCAAACGGTCGATTTAGAAAAACTCTGCGCTGTGTACGGTGTGAGTTATCAAAATATTGCTACAGAAAACGAGCTGATTTCAGCCTGTGAAACTTTACCCCAGCAAGGCGTTAGGTTGCTCGAAATTAGAGGCGATCGCCACCAAAATATTCAATGGTTAAAATCTTTATTTGAAAAATTCAGCGGTAATTAGATCTTATATTTATCGATGAAAGTTTCGATTTTATCGGACTCATCCTCAGTCAGATCAGGCGGTTGACCAATACTCCGGCGATACATTTTGAGGTATTCGCCCGCTGGCTTGAACCAACTAAAATCAGTAGTCATGCCACGCTGTTGCAACTTTGCCCAATCATCTTTATAACGGAAACTTTCCCACGCTCGCACCATGCAAGTGTACATATCCAGCGGTTCATAGCGATCAAACGCAAAGCCCGTACCAGTCTCTGTGATGGGATTGTGGAACGAAACTGTATCGACTAAACCGCCCGTTTTGCGCACGATCGGCACAGAGCCATAACGCATCGCCATCATCTGACTAATCCCACAGGGTTCAAAGCGCGATGGCATTAAAAAGACATCTGAACCCGCATAAATTCGGCGCGACAAACCATCGTTATAAAGCAACTGCACCGACATCCGACCGGGGAAGCGGTACGCCATCTGCCACAACTGCGTCTCATAATGGCGATCGCCAGTCCCCAGCACAATCAACTGCGCATCCGTGTAAGCCATAAATTGCTCAAGAATATTCAGCAACAAATCCACACCTTTTTGCTCTACCAGACGGCTCACCATCGACATCAGAAAAACATCTTTACTAATTGCTAAACCGGTCTCCTCTTGAATTGCCAGCTTGTTCGCCATCCGGTTTTCTAGCGTCGTGCTCGAAAATTGCTTCGCAAGATGAGTGTCATCGCTCGGATTATACAGCTGCGTATCAATGCCATTAATAATGCCGCGACTCTTACCACTAATCCACGACAATAATCCTTCTAACTTTTCGCCATAGATTTTCGTTTTAATTTGTTCCGCATAGGTCGGCGAAACAGTGTTGACTTGATTGGCAAACATCAACGCCGAAGCCATCACATTGTCACCGTCCATATACCAAGGACACCAAGTTGTGTGTTCTAAAAATTCGCGTCCCGGCCCCTGATAAGCGAGGTTGTGAATCGTAAAAACAGAGCTGATATCGGGAGATTGGTTTAGCCAAACAGGAAGCATCCCTGTGTGCCAATCGTGGCAGTGGACGACTTCTGGTTTCCAGTGATTCCAAATAAATTCGGCGGCGCCGTTAGAAAAGAAAGTAAATCGCCAAAATTCGTCTGGCCCGGCGTAAATATTGTTGCCGTCAAAGGCGGGATGCCCAAACAGATACAGGGGGACATCTGTTTTCGGTAAGGTTGTTTCGTAAACAGCAAAATCATTAAACATTGCTGTGCCTCGCCAGACGGGATCAGATGGCAAATCCATCTTCGCGTTGAGGAAACCGTAATAGGGCATAAAAATACGCACATCATGGCCTAACTGCCGCAATATTTTGGGCAGTGCTCCCACCACATCACCCATACCGCCCGCTTTTGCGATGGGAGCAGCTTCGGCAGAAACAAACAAGATGCGCATGGAGTCTTTTCTCGGAATGATGATGTTCTGTTAGAGCGTATCATTCGGGCAGACAAAAGGGATAGAAGAAAATAATATTCTGTTTATTTTTCTAAAAACTGCCTGATTGTTTGTTGATATAGATCGAAGTTTTCTAGCATCGGAAAATGCCCTACGTTGGGGATTTCTACGTACTGAAAATTAGGGTTGAGGGCGATCGCCTGTTGAGCTTGGGCAGCGGGAATAATTTGGTCTTTTTCGCCGGAGAGAAAGAGGGTCGGACATTGAAGATTGCGAAAAGCGGCCGGCAGTCGGGTCACCATTTCTTTGTTCACTGCTCCGACCAAGGTTCCAGCGGCAGCGCGACTATCTGCTCCAAAAAAATCGTCTAAAAATTGACGGCGATCGCCCACGCTAATGGGCTGTGCTAAAAATCGGGCGATCGCCATTCGATCCATCAAAGGAATTTGTTTTAACCAAGGAAACCGAAACCGAACAATGTCGCCACCAATTTTTTGAAAAATGGCAAAAGCGCGTTCATCATATTCAAAGATACCACTGCAATTTAGAATCAATTTCTCCACTCGCTGCGGGTACTGTTCCGCAAATAGCGCACCGATCGAAGCACCCATCGAATGAGCATTTAAAACAAATTTTTGCGTAGTCTTTAGTTGATTGAGTAATTCTAAAAGATCGAAAACGTAGTCCTGAAGGCCATATTCACCGATGTATTCTGGCGACAAAACCGACTGTCCAAAACCGCGCAAATCATAAATCAAACAGTCAAAATTGTGACTAAAAGCTGTGGCAGTACTGCGCCAATAATGACTAGACCCGCCCCAACCATGAACGAAAACCATGACAGGTTTCTGCGAACTAGCGTCTGGCGATCGCCCGATCCATTCGTAAAAATGTGTTGCGCCCCGGATGGATACAGTTGCCATCGCAATATCTAAGCAGATTCAGGTTTTGGTAAAGACGACGGATGCAGCAACAACTCTGCAGTAGACCGCTTTTCTACCATTTCCGACGTAATTGTACAGTGGCTCAAATCCTCACGAGAAGGCAGCTCGTACATCACATCCAGCATCAATTCTTCCACAATGCCCCGCAATGCCCGTGCCCCAGTCTTGCGACGATAAGCTTCTTGGGCGATCGCCCGAATTGCCGTCGGCTCAAACTCTAACTTCACCTTGTCCATATTTAGCAACTTTTTATATTGCTTCACCAACGCATTCTTCGGCTGTGTCAAGATTTCAACCAAAGTCTCCTCATCAAGCGGATCAAGCGAAGCCATCACCGGAATCCGACCAATAAACTCAGGGATCATGCCATATTTCACCAGATCCTCGGGAGACATCTGCTTCAACAACTCAGACGCCCGTTCATCCTTCGAACTCCCCTCCTCACCCGGACGCACAAAGCCCATGCTCTTTTTACCAACGCGTCGCTCAACTACTTTATCTAAACCAACAAACGCACCACCACAAATAAACAGAATATTTTTTGTGTCAATCTGAATACAATCTTGATAAGGGTGCTTCCGTCCCCCTTGAGGCGGCACATTTGCGACTGTCCCCTCTAACATTTTCAGCAGAGCTTGCTGTACTCCTTCTCCAGACACATCGCGAGTAATCGAAGGGTTTTCACTCTTGCGGGCGATCTTATCAATTTCGTCAATATAAATAATGCCTCGTTGCGCCTCTTCCACATCAAGATCCGCAACTTGCAATAGCCGCAACAGAATATTTTCGACATCCTCGCCCACATAGCCTGCTTCAGTCAGTGTCGTCGCATCGGCTACCGCAAAAGGCACCTCCAAAACTTTGGCAAGAGTTTGCGCTAAAAGCGTCTTACCACAACCCGTCGGGCCAATTAATAAAATATTTGATTTGTGTAGTTCAATGCCATCTGCAATAGGTTCTGAACTATCTTCTTCCATTAAGCTCAAGCGTTTGTAGTGGTTATAAACTGCGACAGAAAGCACTTTTTTTGCTTCTCTTTGACCAATCACATGTTCGTCGAGATAACGCTTGATTTCCCGTGGCTTAGGGATATCTTCGAAATTGATCTTTTCTGGTGGACGCTTCGGCTGCGTTTTTTCTGGGGGACGGGCCATACTTGGTGCCATCCCCGCAGCATTCTCCATCAACTCCTCATCAAGAATTTCATTACATAGCTCTACGCATTCATCACAAATATAGACTCCGGGGCCAGCAATTAATTTTCTGACCTGTTCTTGGGATTTGCCGCAAAAAGAGCATTTAAGGTGGGAGTCGTATTTAGACATGGATTTTTTTGTAGAGCGTCTTAATGAGGATGAGCTAGGTTAAGCGTTAACGGCGGCTGGCTTGATGACTTGATCAATCAAACCATATTCACAAGCTTCTTCGGCGGACATATAAAAGTCCCGCTCTGTATCTTCTGCCAATTTTTCAAAAGGCTGTCCGGTGTGATCGGCGAGGAGGGTATTAAGTTTTTCTTTGATATAAAGGATCTCTTTGGCTTGGATTTCGATATCCACAGCTTGTCCTTGGGCACCACCTAGAGGCTGGTGAATCATCACGCGGGAACTGGGCAAGGCCATGCGCTTTCCTTTTGTACCACCGGAGAGCAAAAATGCCCCCATGCTGGCGGCGATTCCGTAACAAATTGTGACGACGTCGGGACGAATCTGCTGCATCGTATCGTAAATGGCCATGCCTGCGTAGACGGAACCACCGGGAGAGTTGACATAAATCTGAATGTCTTTTTCGGCGTCTTCGGCATCAAGGAAAAGCAGCTGGGCAACAATAGAGTCGGCAACGGTGTCATCGATGGCGCTACCGAGGAAAATGATACGCTCGCGGAGCAGTCGAGAATAGAGGTCAAAGGCGCGTTCTCCCATGCCGGATTGTTCGACCACCATCGGTACCACGGCGCCACCCATTGAAAAGGTGTAGGGGTCTGATTTGCTCAGGAGATGCTGGTAAGGGGTATGTGATTGAACCATAGTGGGGCGATCGCCTAACGTCAAAAGGTCTAAGAAAATAGATTGTCTAAGCGGTTTACACGCTACGAGAATAAATCTCCTTACCATCATAGCGAGCCAAGGGGCTTCCTGCACTCGTAAAATTGCTACATCACTTCTCCACAAAGGGATAGCTGCTGTAATGAGAATGTCTAATTTCACCAGCAGAAATGCTGTTATTTTCAGACAGTCCCTTCACTAAATACACGCCCAATCACTTCTTCAATAGGCGGATCATTCACACTGAGGTCAAGTACGGGCAGCTGTTCAAGAATTTGAGCAATTCTACGGGTCAGATTTTCACGCTTAATGAGCAAACGAACTTCTCGCCCATCAATACTCTCAACTTCATCAAATGCGATTAGCTCTTGCTTTGTGTAAGGCGTTTTCAACTCGATGCGTACCTCTCGATAGGGGGCAAATTGAGCTAGCAATTCATCGAGGTTACCGTCGTAGATTAAATGTCCTTCATGAATCAGCAATACACGTTCGCAAAGAGCCGTAATATCTGCCATGTAGTGACTTGTCAGTAAAATAGTTGCGCCATACCGTTGGTTGTACTCTCGCAAAAAATCTCGCACTGCGACTTGAGCATTCACATCTAAACCGAGGGTCGGTTCATCGAGAAACAGAACTTGGGGATGATGCAGTAAAGCGGCTAGCAATTCGGCTTTCATCCGTTCACCAAGGGAAAGCTTGCGGATGGGTTGGGTCAGCTTGCTTTCGATCGCCAGCATGACGCTTAATTCTTTAAGGCGTTCTTGAAAAATAGTGTCGGGAATATCGTAAACGGCTGCATTAATACGTAAGGAATCTAAGGCGGGCAAATCCCACAGCAGTTGCTGTTTTTGACCCATGACCAAACTGATTTTTCGCAAAAAAGATGCATGGCGGTTAAAGGGCACTGCGCCAGCAACGCGAACATGGCCTGCTGAGGGATGGATTAGACCTGTGAGCATCTTTAATGTTGTTGTTTTGCCTGCACCATTGGGGCCAAGAAAGCCAACAACTTCACCGGGTTTGATCTGGAAGGAAATATTCTCGACGGCTTTAACGTGACGATATTGGCGCTTAAAGAAATGTTTGATCGTTCCTTTAAAACCGGGCTGCTTGAGGGCAATCGGGTAAGTCTTGCTTAGGTAATCGACTTCGATGATAGACATGGGCAACGGGGATAGGCTCAGAGAAAAAGTATAGAGCAGCGACTGGTAGCCTCTGCTCTATGGGGGAGAATCTTATTTGGGGATGACTAAATGAGAGACCAATTAGATGGCTTCTGCGGCGATCGCCGGACGACGTTCCATAATCGTTGCTTTATAAGGAATTACACCTTTATCAACACTGTTCAAACAACGAGCGGCACCAAGGGAGAGATCCAAATTACGGGGCTTGATATAAGGGCCTCGGTCGTTTAGACGAATAATGACGCTTTTCTCATTGTTGAGATTCGTGATTTTCAGGAAAGTATTGAGTGGCATCGAGGGATGAGCTGCAGTGAGCGCGAACTGATCGTAAATCTCACCGTTAGCCGTTAAGCGACCGTGGAAGTAAGGGCCATACCAAGAGGCTAAACCTTCCATCGATTGGCTGGTTTCTTTAACTTGATACATATTGGTTTGGGCTGTAACCAAGTCGAGGGCGGGCACATCAAAGGCAAGGCGCAAATTATTTGCCCAGCGAATCGCTAGGATTTCGTAATTCTTGCTTGCTTCACGGGTCACAGATTCGTCAATGACAAACAGGATTTGCTCACCCATGGCGATCGCCGGTTGCTCTTGGTGCAGCATTGGCGTGACCGCAGCCCCATTAAAACTATCCGTTTCAACAAGACGCTCCAAACGTTGTGCTAAAAGATTCGCTTTGCTCTCTGTCCGCACATTAGCGATGAGATGACCTTTGACCCACAATTCATATTCACCAGCTGCTGTACGCGGTGCAGAGGTTGTATTGCTCACCAAAGCCGTAGTCGAAGCAGGTGCTTCATTTCCGGGATCAGTGGCGATCGCCTCATCTTGTAGCATCCCAGACTTCGGGACAACAGCAACCGTCGTCGTCGGGATCGGTTCCGCCTCGACCAAACTCTCTAGACCCATCACCTGCATGGTTTTAGTCAAAAAACCAGCTACCAAATTTGAAAATCGTGATGGCGGTTGAGAAACAGGATTACTTTGAAAAACCTCTGGTGGATTCTCCATCATTTCTGAAGCCAACTTACACAGCGGATTTTCTGCTAAAGTTTCCCGTTGAGCTTTCAGATTTGTCGCTTTTACCGTCGTTTGCGGTGATGGACCCTCTTCAGACGCTGAGTCTACAGAAGTTGATACCGTATTAGCGACCGCTGTTTTTTGAGAAGAGCGATTACGATAACTGCTTTCTACTGTCTTTGTTTCAGGGACAGACGCAACCACCCCTGAACTACCAACACCTACGACAATAGAAGCTCCTAAAGTAGACACAAGTCTTTTTAGTTTTGATAAACGCATATGAGATAAAAGTTGTTGACCGATAATTGAGTACGGCATTGCTAGCCGGGTTCTAAAAGCAAATAAGCCATTTCATCAGAGAATTAAACTCGTAATAAAAGTTTTATAACCTATTGGGATCATGAAAGGGCAGGGGTTTGAGGCGTCGAAACAGAAAAAGCAGCTTGAACTATGTACAATTGCTTTTTCCGTAAAAAGCTAAATTTCCTGAACTGTATGGGTTTAAGCGTGAAAGAAGAAGGTTGGGGAAAAAGCGATATTATTATTTCTTATTTAAAACTTTTGCTAATGTAAAATCCTCAAATCATAACTAAAGCAAATGTTCTTTAGTGGTTTTTGGTAGACTTCGCTACAAACTTTTTTAAAAAATACACGTGTGTAAGATCACTTTGGGAGGTGAGATGAATCACTTAGGGGTGGAGCAACAGGCTTTTTTAGCGAAATTGGTTACTGGGTTACGTCCGGGGCAGGATCGTCTAGCCCAGTGGCAGTCAGGAAAAATGGCGATTTCGGCTGTGCCGGGATCAGGGAAGTCTCATGCTTTGGCGATCGCCGCTGTGATGACCCTCGCCCGTCAACAACTCAATCAGCAACAACAATTGGTGATTGTGACCTTTACACGGTCAGCCGCAAGTAGCCTGAAACAGAGCATTCGTAGTCATCTCAAAGAAGCACGATTACCGGCAATTGGGTTTACGGTGCAAACATTGCACGGCTTAGCGCTACAAATTGCCAGTCGTCATCCAGATGTATCGGGCCTGAATTTGGAAAATGTCACTCTTACTCATGTGCATGCTTCCCACCCCGTGATGCGTGAAGCTGTGGAAATTTGGATTCAGGAGCATGATGAACTATTCCGCCGCTTGCTCAGGGGATCGCAAAAAGATGAGGAAGAAACAGAGCAATTACGGCGTCAATTTGCATTGAGAACGGATATTTTACCGAAATTAGCTCACACAACAATCCATGAGGCGAAAAGCTCTAATTTACAGCCAGATGATCTGTTTAAGTTTGGGGCAGGGGTTGAGGATGAATATTGTTTGTTAGAGGTTGCGGCGGGGCTGTACGAGAATTATCAGCAGCTAATGTCTGAGCGTAATTTGATTGATTATGACGACATGATTTTGGGAGCTTTGCGAGTGCTGGAGCTGGAAGAATTGCAGGCTCTTTGGCAAGCACAGATTTATGGGGTTTTTGAGGATGAGGCGCAGGATTCTAGTCCTTTACAGGAAAAACTGATTACGCTGCTGGCGGGCGATCGCCGTTCTGAGACAACGAATTTGGTGCGGGTTGGCGATCCTAATCAGGCGATTAACTCCACTTTTACACCGGCTGATCCGTTTTATTTCAATCGATTTTGCGAAACGGTCACTTGCGCCGAAATCAAACATGCAGGGCGTTGTAGTCTGCCAATTATCGAGGCGGCAAATGTAATGTTGCGCTGGGCGGGTCGTGAGTCAACAACTGACCGCTTTGCCTATCGAATGCAGGATATTTTGCCCGTAGAAAAAGACGATCCCCAACCGAATGCAAATCCCGCTCCAACTGGGCAGGGGGTCGAACTATTGCAACCGACAGATGTTTACGAAACAGTGGAACTAATGGGCGATCGCCTTGAAGCTCTATTGACGGCCAATCCAGACCACAATGCGGCTATTTTGGTGCGGCAACATCGGCAAGGTAAATTTGTCGCCGACATATTGGCCGAACGGTTTCAACAATCTTCAATTCAGGTTTATGAAGCGCGCTCGGAGGCGAATTTTAGCCATATTCCCGCAGAAATCTATAAAATCCTGCGTTTTTTAGATCGGCCCCATTCTACCGATTGTTTGAAAGATGCGTTGCAAGTGCTGGGCGATCGCCAGAAAATCCCCACTCAAGATCTCAATCGACTTGCCACCTATCCCGAGAAATTTTTATACCCCAATCTTCTCGATCCCCTACCAGACCAACCCGCCATTCTTGAAGCCCGACAGCTTGGCGATCGCCTACTGAAAGCACGCTGGGAACTGCCCCATTACCAACTGATCCCCTTTCTCGGCATGACCCTAAACTATGGCGGCACAGAATTAGCGACTGTCCAAAAATTATCAGAACGCATCGCCCAACAAACCGTCGGCCAAAAATCGTTACAGCAAACCCTCGACATTCTCCAAAATTTAATACGAGATGGTTTCGATGGCATCACCGAAGACAGCGAGGATTTATACACCAAAAAAAATCAGATCACGATCCTGACAATGCACAAAGCCACGGGTCTAGATTGGGATTATGTTTTTGTGCCGTTTCTTCATGCCGATGAAATACCCGGTTCCGGCTGGGTTCCTAATACTGCGAAATTCCTTGGGGACTATGCTTTGCCAGAAGTTGCCCGGGCGCAAATTCGTCGCTTTGTACACCAACAAGAACAGCAGAAAGAGATCACCCCTTTTGAAAATGCAGCAGCAGCGTGGCAAGAAGCTCAAGTTCTCAAACAGGAAGAAGAATATCGCTTGCTTTATGTTGCAATGACCCGAGCCAAGCGCTTGTTGTGGATGTCTGCCGCGAAGGAAGCGCCTTTTTCGTGGGGGACTTTTAAACCGCAGCAAAGCTCTCTAAATGCGAAAAAAGCTTGTCCTGTTTTTCCTGTACTGCAACAGCATTTTGGACGATAAAGACCAAATTTTTTTAAAATTTCCGTAAGAAATCAGTCGCAGTAACCCTCGAATTGACAATAAAAAAGCGACCAATACAAAAGATTAGTCGCTGTCAAAATTTAGTAAAAGGGTGTCATTTACGAGCACGGAGGGATTCGAACCCACGACCCTCAGAACCGGAATCTGATGCTCTATCCACTGAGCCACGCGCCCTTAATTAGACCCTTAGGTTAGCATGTTTTCTGGGGATTCGGCAGGAGATTGGAGTAAAGTTTTGACTTCAGAATCACCTAAGCGACGGATACGTTTTCGGAGCACAATGACGCTGCCAACAATGCCTAACCACTGCCCTGCAATAGCAAAGAAAATAAGTTCAGAAAAAGCTCTGTCGACGACGATTGTGGGGAATGCGGAGAATAAACCGAGAGCGATCGCCCCAACAAATCGATCACTAAACATCGCTGCCAAGATGAAAGGCACAATTGTTAAGCTGCTTAAGGTTACGACTAGCCAAACGCCTCTTTGTTTTTTGTTGAGGAAAATGAATTGGATCAGCGCCGCAAGCATAAATAATGTGCCTGCTTGTAAAACAAGACTTACTAATATTGTTGACTTATCTTCGAGGAAGGGATTGGTCGCTGCCACTATCGCCATGATGCCTGTAGACGAAATAATCATGACGGCGATCGCCCCTAAAGCTGGACTCCGGTCACCCCACAACAGATCAGCCCAAAGTTGCCGAGCAAATTTACCTTGATGGCGGAATCTAGACCAGTCTTGCACCTGTTGGCGCGTCGGGGTCAGCAGCAATGTCAAACTAATAATTAAGGCGAAATAAAAGACTTGCAATACTCCAAAATTGTCAGAGATTCTGTAAGCTTCATCTGTTGAGCAAGCAAAGCCCGTCATAAAAATTGTGCTGAAGATGGTGATGCCATAGGCTGTTTTTTTACTAATTACTGTTTTTTGAGGATCGTAAAATCGTCTACCAATGCCCAACCAAGCAACAAAAGTAATGAGCGCATAATGACCGAAAATCGAGATCAAGCCGCGCAAGCCCCAGTGAGTTGAATGATAAAACTGTGTGCCAAACCAATTGCTAGGTTCGAAATAGTTAATCGTCTCGGTAGGCAGACTACTGCGGCTCATGATGTAGTAAAAAATATTGCCCGGGTAAATCATGCGCAACCAGTCGAAGGAGTTGTCAGCCGGAAAGTCATTTTCAAGGCCCAAAACCGTCATCATCGCTAGATAAAAGCCAAGGCCACCGCTATAGATCCACGGTTGAAAACCAGCAAAAAAATCTCGTCCGATAAAGCTCCACAGGACAGCAACGCTAAAGCAGGTCGCACTGGCGGCGATCGCCACAAGATCAAACATCGCAATCCAAGCCGGAGAGATATTGGCTTGTAGCCCCAGAAAGAAATGGAGCGGTAAAGCAAGACCAACCCCTAGATAAATCAGACTGGGAACACCCAGAATCTTACCGAGAATGATTCGCTGTGCCGACTGAGGGCTAAGCCGAACAAACCCCAATGTGCCGCGCTTTTCTTCCTTAGTGAGATCAGCATTAATCAAGTGCGAGCTGATGATTAGGAGTAAGCCGACGCTGATAATACTAAGGCCCACAAAAAGATCGAGATGCCACAACTGCCAATTGATCTGCCAATCTATCCCCAAAGCATCCACAAAACACTGACGGGAAGAGTGCATGTAGTCATCGGGTGTGCCAGTACAGTAGCGGCTGAAACGATCGTATTTATCTTGGCGTGGCTCTGGTAGTCCCCCAAGATAGGAAAAGATCAGCAGAATTTGGGTTAGTAGGGATGCACCGACGGCGATCGCCACATTACGGCGGGTAAAACGACCCTTTAGCTCCCGAAATAACTGGGGATTCCAGTTGCCGACTGTATCTAGTAACTTATCGAATAGTTTATTCATGGCAAGAAATATATGGCGAAAAAGATCAACAACAAACAGCGTTATCAATAAGTCTAAGTCAGGCTTTTAGCGTCCATGAGCTGGCGCAATTCAGAAGACCCAATGCGATGAATTCGTTTTTTAATTAATTGGTTAAGCCCACCAATCACAGCCAACTGACCCAAGATCGTGGCAAGCATCACAGATAGAGACGCTTCTTTAATGGCAACGAGTGGGGTAATCGTCCAGAGCCAAGGCGCAGGCGAAAATTGTGGGTTCGCATTTTCCATAGCGAGGACGAGGAAAGGTAAAACAACGCTACTCAAGACAATCGCAGTGGCAAAAGCACCGCGTTTTTTATGTCGCGCGAGCAAGAAATATTGTCCTAAACCGACCAACACGACCACAATCAAAATTTGCGAGATAAAACCGAGCGCGAACATTAAGCGATACTGAGCCTCGATGACGGCTAATCCGGCGATCGCCATAGATCCAAAGCAAATTAATGCGTTTAAGGCGATCGCCCAAAAAGCCGGACTTCGTTCACCAAAAAAACATACTTTCGGTTTGCGATTTTGATAACGACTCCAATCCTGAATCGATTGATAAGCTGGAGACAAAGCCGCAATTAACATTAGTAAATAAAAAGTTGCCAAGACAGCTAGCGAAACGAAATTGACCAGCCAATTATTATAATCAGACGAATAACCATAATAGGGTTCTTGCACCGTAAAACCGAGCGTAAACACCGTTAGTAATGCCGTCAAAATATAGCTCTGCTTTTTGCTGATTAGCGTACTATGAGCATTGTGAAATTGTCGTTTAAACGCTTGAGCAAACCAATAAGTACCAATGCCGTAGATCACGAAATGAGTCAGGGCAGCCGTGATTGCCAGTTGCAGA
Source organism: Limnothrix sp. (assembly GCA_049644465.1). Classification (GTDB taxonomy): domain Bacteria; phylum Cyanobacteriota; class Cyanobacteriia; order Cyanobacteriales; family MRBY01; genus MRBY01. The sequence continues at coordinate 7,120 of JBARRZ010000227.1, read as the reverse complement.
ATAGGCACGCGGAAAAAAGAAATATCACTGAGGGTATTGTACTGAAACCAATCGAGAGTATCAGCAACCGGCGAAGCGTGGGCTAAAAATACCAGCAGATGAATAGGGTTAAGTAGTAACAGACCATCGGCAACGTTGGACGCATGAATATGCTCATGTATCAGCAGCATTGTGCTCATGCCGGCGGTGTAGAATAACGCACCTGTGCCCAACCAAGCTTTTAACGCAGGGCCACCTTTACTAACGAGGGCGAACAACATCGCACCACTGTAGAAAAATAAGCAGCAAGCGCCGACCACGCCGTAAAACAGCAGTATCAAATGAATTGGGATACCGCCTCTAAAACCAGCCCAGAGATGTAAGGGTAAGGCGGCGACAATGCAACCATAAATCCAGATCGGAACGCCCAGAATCTTACCGAGGGCGATCGCCGTAGCTGACTGAGGGCTAAGGGTGACGAAATTCAAAGTCCCCTGTTTCTGCTCTTTCGTTAGATCCTGAATCAGCAAATAAGTACCGCCCAAAGCCAAGACAAAAACGCCAATCAAACTCAATGTCAAAAACATCTCTGTCCACCACAAGGGCCAGTTGATCGTCATCACTCCTGCGGCATCAAGAACACAAGCACTCTGGGCATAGGGGGCAGATGGAGAGGAGCTAAGACAATAATGATTGGTCTGATTCTCGTAATAGGGTGTGTAGGGCAAAGCACTCTTAAAGCTCATGTAAACCAAGCTCTGTGCTACGGCGGAGACCAAAAACATGATTGCCACATATTTTGCTGTCAACCTCCCTTTAAGTTCGCGGAAAAGCTGGGGATTCCAGTCGCCAAGTTGATCGATCCAGTGGTTGAGAATCATAATGATTTAGAAAATTATTTAGAAAAAATAGCAGCTATCAAAAAACAAAAATCAAGACAAAACGTGCAGAAAACTAGCTCGTTTGTTGGTGACCTAGCTTGAGGAAAATGCTTTCGAGGTCTTCTGTTTGGGCGGAAAATTCTGAGATGGGAATGCCTGCCTCTACCAAGTTTTTCAACAGGGTGGTGCTGTCTTCGGGATTACCGTCAAATTCTAGTTTCAGGCGATCGCCTTCCTTCATTTTTTCCCAACCCCGCACTAATGGATGATGACGTAGTTCGCTTTCGAGTGCATCAAGTTTGGCTAAAGTTCCGACAACAAGATGTTGACGCGAGAGCCTTTTGTACAAATCTTTGAGCGATGTACTTTCCACGAGATAGCCTAGCTCCATAATGCCCACCGAAGAGCATAATTCTGCCAAGTCGCTCAGCACGTGGGAGGAAATCAAAATTGTCATGCCTGCTTCCTGCAAGACTTTAATGATCTCCCGGAACTGCATGCGGGCAATGGGGTCAAGACCAGACACTGGCTCATCGAGCAATAACAACAGCGGCTCATGAATAATGGTGCGGGCAAGACTCAACCGCTGCTTCATCCCCCGCGACAGTGTGGCGATGCGATCGTTGCGTTTGTGGGTGAGCTGTACTAATTCTAAAACTTCCCCCAAACGGCGGCGGCGTCGAGGTTGGCGCAGATTATAAAGCCTTGCAAAGTAGTCGAGATAATCCCAAACTGTCAGATCATCATAAAGGGGGAAATCATCCGGGAGATAGCCGAGTCTCTGTTTGAGATGGGGATTGCTGTCGTCGCGCATCAGGCGATCGCCGTGAATATAAATTTCGCCGAAGGTTGGTTCCTCAGCCGTTGCCAGCATCCGAATCAACGTTGTTTTACCAGCACCGTTCGGGCCGATTAGCCCATAGACCTCACCGGGCTGCACTTGCAATTCGACATCATTGACCGCGACGTGCCGATCAAATTGTTTCGTCAAATTAAACGTGGCGATCGCCATCGTATCGATTACTGGAGGAGAAGCAAGTTCGAGAGTCATCCGCATAATCTTGAATAGAATTGTTTCCAGCTTAACCACTGATTTTTCAAAATATCAGCGGCGTTACAAAATTGAAACAGCGATCAACAGCATCTACTCCTAGGCACAAAAAAAGGTGACAACCAGTGCCACCTTAATTAACCGAATAAATTGAATTTTATTTAAAAAAAGTAAATTGTCTCGAAGTTTTCTCAGAAAAAATAGTCTTAAAAAATGAATCAAGGCGAAAAACCTCACATTAACTAGCACCAAGTACATCAAGCCAAATGCGCCCACGAATAACAGTGGTAGAACACGGGGCGATCGCCAAACTAAACCATTGCCAACCAATCATAAATACGGTCTAGTTGCTCCAAAGTCACAAGACCATACTGCCAAAGAATCATTGGTAACGGAGACAGCACAGAATTTTTCTGCCACTGGCGATCCATTACAGAAATAGATTCTCCCGGCAAGGCAAGTTCTTCCTTTAAAAAACTAATGAATTTTGTATAGGTAATCTGAGTCATTTTTAATCATTAAACTCCAAAACAGAGAAAGATATTTATTATTATGAATTCCGAAAAAAAACGTAGAGCCTCAAAGTGGTCAGTTTCCAAACTGTCCAACTTGACCAATCCTGACGATGTAGAACTTGTGGCTATCTTGCTAGAAACCATAACGTTCTTTAGTGCTTGAGATCACAACCTTGGGATAGATCTGCCTCAAGAAAGATACAGTCAGAATCTAGGTTCCGCTGAAAGAGATGTTCCGTAGACAACCTTGGAAATAGGCTTCAACTTTTTTCTGTCAATTCCTGATAAATCAAGAAAGTTTGACTGATCGAAAAAAGCAGCTACTTTAATCAGGATTAGTGACAACTTTAGTCAATCCCGACTCCTTGACGGCGGAGGTTTCAATTTCTGTAACTTCAAAAATTTAGGTTTGTGACAACGACAGAAGCTGTTGTTAAATCATCAAAGCATCAGTGCAAATCAGGCTGCTCATTCATCCGGCTGGGTTAAGCAATTTTCCTTATTAGTATAAGGACGGAAAATGGAGTGATTTGGCGCGATTATTTAGGGACTTAATCTGGCGGCTACGAGTCCTGCGTCAGCGAACCTGTGCTGATGACACATTATGTATTCAGGCCCACATCCTACTGCTCTCTGGGACGATCTGCAACGAACTTCAGATTGTTTTTCTTTTTGGGCAAAAAAGCACAGCAGCTTTACTGAACTTAATAGAGTCCGTTTGAGCCGAGTGAACCAGATACAATGTCGCTCTATAGACTCCTATCAGGCTGTAGTCCATGAGCGATACGACGATTTTTGGGAAGATTATTAACCGCGAGATTCCGGCGGACATCGTTTATGAGGATGATTTGTGTTTAGCGTTTCGGGATGTGACGCCGCAGGCTCCGGTACATGTTTTGGTGATTCCGAAGAAGCCGATTCCGATGTTAGAAAAAGCTGAGGCTGTGGATCAGGCGCTATTGGGTCATTTGTTGTTGACTGTCCAAAAGGTGGCGGCTCAGGAGGGGCTGGAAAAGGGTTATCGGGTGGTCATTAATAATGGTGAGCATGGGGGACAAACGGTCTTTCATCTGCATTTGCATCTATTGGGCGATCGCCCCCTTAGTTGGCCCCCCGGCTAACGCATCAGATTATTGTGACCCATTTAAACCTGTAAGCAAACTATTTTTTCCTAAGCTGCCAATGTCCTTCGATCCTGCTGAAACAAACTTTTCCCTTAGTGCCACGCCAGAACTACCCAGCGTTACGAACGTAACCCAGACTTTTTATTATTTCGCCTACGGGTCTTGTATGTGCCCAGTGGATCTGACGCGGACGATTGGTGAAGATGCAACTGCGATGGTTTTGGGAACAAGTATTTTGCCGGATTATCGCTTGGCTTTTAACCGCAAATCGCCGAAACGTCAGAGCTGCGGTGTGCTGGATATCGTGCCTCACAAAGGCAGCCATGTCGAAGGCGTGTTGTATCAATTGCCTTGGTCGGTGAGCGATAAGCTTGATATACGCGAAGAAGTCCCCAGCAATGGTTACCGTCAAGAGCAGATCGCTGTACAGCATCAAGGGCAGCAGTTTGAGGCTGTGCGCACTTATGTGGTGGTAGAAAAGACTCTTGAAGAAGTGCCGCCGGATGATTGGTATTTTTATGTGGTGATGCGCGGCGCGATGACGTCTGGTTTGTCGCGAGATTATTCTTGGCGATTGTTTAACCACATGAAACGCTTGCAGCGCGGCCAGTCTCTTTAACTTTATTATTTTTTTATGTCGCAGTTTATGGACTAAATCGATGGCACCAGAAGTAAATGAACTCCCTACGACGGCGATCGCCCGTTCTCCCGATCTCCATGCCACTACCGAAACATGGTTTGACTATCCCATCACCGTGTATCCCCACCACACCGACTATGCGGGGATTGTTTGGCATGGCAACTATATTAATTGGATGGAAGAAGCGAGGGTGAGCTGTCTGAGATCCATTGGTATTGACTTTGCTGATTTTGTGGAACTAGGCTGTGATCTGCCCGTTGTGGAACTAAACACTCGCTATCACAAACCCCTCCGCATGGGTATGCAGGCGATCGTCAAAGTCCACATGAAAGAAATCACAGGGGTACGCATGGAGTGGGAATGCCGTATCGAATCTCTAGACGGACAAGAACTCTACATGACAGGGCAAGTTGTGCTTGTCAGCGTTGACCGAGAAAAAGGCAAAATAATGCGCCAATTGCCCCCTGCCGTCGCCGAAGCCTTAAAAAAAATTCGTGGGATTTAGCCCCGTTTCTACCGATAATAAACAGTCTCAGCTCAGCTACAGATCATTAAAAATTATCAAATAAACAAATTATGAGTAATGTAATTCGTGTTGGCGTTCTAGGGTTTGGTGGCTTAGGACAAGCCGCCGCCCGTCTCCTCGCTGGCAAATCAGAAATGGTTTTGGTCGCTGCCGCCGACAAAAAAGGTTATGTCTATAATCCTGCTGGTTTAGATACCCAAGCTTGCGTTACCGCTTATAACAAGCAAGGTTCTATCGGTCACGTCGCAGAATTTGGCAGATTAAGTAATGACAGCATTGCCGATCTAATCGCCAACGCCGATGTCGATGGATTTTTCCTCGCACTGCCCAATTTGCCCAATACATTCATGGCAGATGTGACCCGTCAGTTCGTAAAATCTGGTTGGCAAGGCGTTTTAGTGGATGCCCTCAAGCGGACTAGTGCCATGGAAGAGATTTTGTCTTTGCGGGTTGATGTCAGCAATGCTGGCATTACCTATATGACTGGCTGTGGTGCAACTCCCGGATTATTGACTGCTGCTGCGGCGATCGCCGCTCAGAGTTATGCAGAGATTCACAGCGTCAAAATCACTTTCGGTGTCGGCATTGCGAACTGGGAAGCTTACCGTGCCACTATTCGTGAAGATATTGCCCATATGCCCGAATACGATGTGGCAAAAGCTAGTGTGATGTCTGATGCAGAAGTAGAAGCTCTGTTAGATCAAACAAACGGCATTATTTCTCTCGAAAACATGGAGCATGCTGATGACTTGATGTTGGAATTGGCGGGAATTTGTTCTCGCGATCAAGTGACAGTTGGCGGCATTGTGGATACGCGCAATCCGAAGAAGCCGCTCAGTACAAATGTAAAAATTACGGGTCGTACGTTTGAGGGCAAAATTTCAACGCATACTTTTACGCTCGGTGATGAAACAAGTATGGCGGCAAATGTTTGTGGCCCGGCGTTTGGCTATCTCAAAACTGGGGTGTGGCTCCAGAAGCAAGGCTTAAATGGTATTTTTACGGCAGCGGAAATGATGCCACGGTTTGTGAAATAAATAAAAGAAATGAAATTTATTTTAATCCTTCTCCCAGAGAGGGATTTTTTTGTGCTCAGAAACAGATGAGAATTATCAAAATTCGGAACGTTTAATGTCTTGTTTGGCTTGAATTTTTAGCAGGCGATCGCGCTGAATATGATAGAGGTTCTTTTCTTCTTCGGTCATATCTTTTACGTTGAGAATGACAAAACCTTTGAAATCTAAAGCTGGATAAACTTTCAGTTGTGAATTCAGCTCGACTTGTTCTAATGCTTTTTGCACAATGCTATAGATATCGGCTAGAAAATAATCGAAATTCTCTGGGTTGTCTTGATACCGATAGCCCACTGCTGCCTCTAGTTCTTTTTGGGAAATAATATAGCCTGCTTCAAATTGTGAGAATTCCAACATGAATTTTTAAATGGGTTTGATGTATGTGGCGATCGCCCTTCACTCCAGTAACAAAAATTCGGCCATAAAAATCACCAAATTGAAGTAAGACTGAGCTGGAAATTGGGTAAGAGATCTTCTGCGGTTAGAACAGTTGGCGAAGTGAGTACTTTCAATGCTTGAGTAGGAGAATAAATTTCAACTTCCTGCTGTTTTCTATTAATTAGCCAGCCTAGTTTTGTGCCATTGTCAATGTATTCCTGCATCTTTTGGCGCGTTGTTTCTGCTCGATCACTCAGAGACAGCAATTCAATCATAAAGTCTGGGGCAAAGGGCAAAAACTTACTGCGTGCTGATGGCTCCAAATTCTCCCATTTTTGCAAGAGGTATCCATAAGACATCTGGCGATCGCCTTGCACCATTAGGAAAACGAAAACCTGTGGAGGAGTCAAAAACTTTGCCGAGTTTGTATCGATTATTCCAAAGACGAAGTTGAAAGTTGATTTTTGAGTTGCGATCGCCTGTTTCTGCGACCGTCGGCGGCATAAAAATGACTTCCCCGTTATTGTTGCATTCAAAGCGATAATCGCGGTTATCGATACAGAGCTGAAAAAAATTGCTCATCGCTCAACGCCATCCTTGTTGTATCGAGGGTATAGCTTTTCATTGGCGGAATTCAAAGGGTATCAATGCCTTCAAATTATAGCTTAGTAAAAAAGGGCGATCGCCCAACCTCATCACCTCAGTAGTGGTACAGGGTCATCGCATCAAAATTTGTGATCCAGATCGCATACTAGCACAACCTTTGAAGGACAAATCTTTCGGGTGAGCCAAAGTTTGAGCAGTATTGATCGCATTTCAATAGAGCTCTTGCAAAAGGTATAGAAAAAGATAAAAGAGAAGGAATAGCGAGTGGGAAAACAGGGAGATCAACCGGCTGGATTTTAAGTAATTCTCCCGCCGCTGAAACCACGCTGTAGTGCAAATATGGGGGC
>JBARRZ010000226.1:0-1890 GCA_049644465.1 Limnothrix sp. | reverse complement strand
AGGTAACAAAGCAGGGCAATTAATGCCCACGTTTCTTTCGGATCCCAGCCCCAGAAACGTCCCCAAGAGAAGTGCGCCCAGATACCACCGAGAATGATTCCGGCGGTTAAAAGCAGCACTCCCACTTGCAAAACGCGATAGTTAAGCTGGGACAACATTTTGATCCGAGCACTGGCATTTGGGGTGAATAAATAGTTGCCGATCGCCACATGACCGAGACCCATCGCCAACGCAAAACTGGCATAACTTAGGGCAATGGTGGGGACGTGAATACTTAGCCAGAAATTATCGCGGAGGACGGGCACGAGGGGCGAAATGCTGGGGTCAAGGACTGCGGGCAAACTATCCGCCAAAATGAGGCACATTACTGATAATGGCGCTGCTGCCAAAATGTAATAACGATTGCGGGTGATTAGTTCAAAAATGAGGGCGATCGCCGCGATTCCGAAACCAACCCAGACCACCGACTCATACATATTGGTGACCGGAGGACGACCCGCGATTTGCATTCTGAGGAAAAAGCCGTAGGTTTGCACCGCGATGCCCGTACTGAACAGACCCATCGCCGTCCAATAAATATTCCACGGTTTGACCCAAAGGCTAATCAGCATCGCAATAAATGCTAAACCGTAGAGCTGCCAAGCCTTCGCGAAGGGATGAAAATGATTGAAATGAGCTTCCCGCGCCAAGACAAAATCGCTAGGGTAAATGTCAGGACTCAGCTTGCGCAAACCTGTTTTTAGTTCATTGGTAATGCCCGTCAACATCGATAAATGATTGATGCCACCATTTAAAACCGTTTGTTGCACCATTGCGAAATCCCCAACGAGCGGCGCAAAATCTTCTACGTCATAAAGCTCTGTGGCGTTATTGAAACCAGCCCATTTCCCTTTGATATCGGTGGGGTGGGGCACGATGGGCAAACTCTGATCGCCGACCGAAGTGTACAGCAAATTAAGGCGCTCTTCGATGGTTAAGGCTTCCCGCTCATCCCGATTGAGATCCTGTTCGTTAAATTGTTTTTCATGGGCAAGATCCACCACTGCCGCCAATTTTTTATTGGTCATCAACTCTTGAAAAGAGAAGTGTTTTTGCTCCAAATCCAGCTCGGCAATTTCCTTGAGGGGGCGATAGCTCACCAACACAAACGGCTCTTCATTCCAGTTGCGAGTGTTGAACCATAGCTCTAAATAAGTGCTGAGATAGTCTTCATCGGAACCATCGGTCTGTTGATAGGTTGTGGAGCCGTGAATCTTGGCGATCGTTTCCTTGGCAACGGTATCGAGGGGCTTTTTGCGACCATCGAGCTGCACTGTGAGCGTGCGGAGGGATTCGAGTCCGTCGGGTTGAAACTGGCTAATCGGCAAGAACAGCAGCAGACAGCCGAGACACAGACCAATGAAATATTTGATCAGATTAGTGGCTTTCATGGGTTCAACAAATGAAGGATTAGGTGGAGCAGCAGTTAAAAAAGGGTTAAAAAAATTTGCGGGGTTATGGCGATTAAAACCCGATTAGGAGGATTTTTTCAAGACGGTTAAATCTGATAGGGCTTGAAAAATAGGAATAGTTGTTGGGGTTGGGGTTGGGGTTTCGGGTTCGTCCGGCTGGAGGTTGGGGATCGATTTTGTTTTGAATTTTTTGGCGATCGCCCGACCATAGAACATTGTAGTGATCCCACTGACGACGAGAACAGAACCGAGCCAAGTTAAACCCGTTACCCACCATGGTTCCCGCTTCAGTTGGAGAGTTGATTGCTTGAGATCGCCTGGATTCCAAGAAGCCTGAGCCAGTTTCCAGCCCCGGAACCAAGTGGGGTGATTCATCCAAACGCGGCGGGGGGCTGCGGTGTCGGTGGCGGGATCAAAAAGGGTCACTTCACTAGTCCAC
>JBARRZ010000225.1:0-4132 GCA_049644465.1 Limnothrix sp. | reverse complement strand
CCCGAATCTTTGTCCGGTGACGCCCTTGCGCCATACCAGCACATTCAGATCAAAATCGACCTGACCCCAGCCGAAGAAGAAGACTATCATCAGGCGATCGCCGTCCGTAATCAATTTTTGCGTAGTCAAAATATTTCCCTCGGTTCCCTTCAAGGTTGGCAATATTTCGTTGCCGCCAGTTGCCGTTCCGCCGCAGGTCGCCGCGCCATGCTCGCTCACCGCAAATCCAAAGACATCTCTTCCGGCACTGGCGGAAAACTGCGCACTCTCGCCGAACTCATTCAGCAACATTATCCCGAAAAGATCCTTATTTTCACCAACGATAACGCCACCGTTTACTAAAATATTTTCGCGGCGAAAAATACAACATTTTAGTCACCTCCCACGTGCTCAATGAAGGCGTTGATGTACCCAATGCAAAAATCGCAATTATTCTGTCTGGAACAGGATCTTCACGCGAATACATCCAGCGTCTTGGGCGTGTTTTAAGAAAGGGGAATTCTGGTACAAAATCAGCAATCCTCTACGAATTGGTAGCAAAAGATACCAGCGAAGAACAAGTCTCTCAACGACGGCGATCGCCCCAAAAACTTATCCAAAAACAAAATAATATTTCTCCCCTGTGGCAACAAGACTTTAAAGCAGCAGAATCCCCCAAATTATGGCGAGAAGAAGAGTAAAGTAATGGACTTATTGCCTCGGAAGTTGCTATAGCAGGCTATAATAGTCCAGTACTTTGTGAAATTGTCCTAATAAATATTTTTGCAATTGGCAACAAAATGCTGTTTGCATTTTGAAGAAAATTATATTTTCAGTAAAAAAAGAAAAAAATCAAGCTCTATAAACAAACAAGAACTTGTTCTCAAATGGATGCACAGCAAAAAATCCAAGGATTAACCGAAAGATAACTTAATCTTTTGTTCCTTTTGCGGTTGTATTGTCAACATACAAAATATTGATACAGCGATATAAAGATCAAAATTTATTGAATCCTATGTTTTTATCTAATGCTTCTTCACAAAAAGAAAAAACTCACTTCGAGCGATCGCTACAACGCCTCGAACAAGAAGTTTTAAGGATGGGAGCTTTAGTCGAAGAATCCTGCCGTCTCGGCCACAATTGCTTATTTAAAGACGACCTCACCGCAGTCGAAACCGTGATCAAGCTCGATAAAGAAATTGATCGCTATTATCGAAAAATAGAAACAGATTGCGCCGCTATGCTCGCGTTAAAAGCCCCAGTTGGCCAAGATTGCCGTTTGGTCAGTGCTTTCATGCAGCTCGTACGCGACCTAGAACGAATTGGTGATTATGCTCAAAATTTGGCGGAAATGTCGATGAAGCTCGTACCGTATCCGACTCACATTTGGATGGCGGAAATGGAAGATATGTCGCTCCATGCCCAGCTAATGCTCTCGACTAGCCTTGTTGCTTTGGCGGAACTCGACCCTAAGGCTGGTGGTTCTGTAAAAAAGCTTGATGATCGGATCGATGACGATTACGCTCGTCTTTATCAGCGGCTCGCCACACAGCAAAATGTACCCGGTGTACTTGAGCCTTTTTTGCTGATGACCTTGATCATTCGTGATCTAGAACGGATGGCAGACCATGCGACTAATATTGCGCAACGGGTCACTTATATCATCACTGGTCAGCGAAATTAAGGCGGATCGCTTAGCGAAAAAATTCGAACGAAAAAACCTGCAAGCGCAAATTTTAATTTTCTTCGTCTTCTGAGAGATCGACAACATCAATCCAGTCTTCTAATGCTTCCCAGCCTAACCCTTTACGAATGAGAGCTGGTTCTTTGTCCGTGAAATCAAGGATGGTCGATACTTTAAAGCCGGGTTCTTCATCTGAATCAATAATCAGATCGACAAATGGTTCTAGAGCATCAAATAATCGCGCTTTTTCTTGATTGAGGGTAAACAGCTCGCCGTCTTCGTCGGGTAGGTGGGCCGATGTAGAAATAATCGGGTTACCAAGCGCTTCAAGGAGACCTTGGCAGATGGGCTGATCTGGTACACGAATGCCGGAGGTGCGCCGCTTGGGACTCATCACGAGTTTGGGGACTTGTTTACTCGCGGGTAAAAGAAAAGTGTAGGGGCCGGGAATAACGCGCTTCATGATGCGATAGGCTTCGTCACTGACAAGGGCGTATTCGGAAATATTTGATAGGGAAGAGCAGAGAAAGGTGAGGGGTTTGTCGTTGGCGAGCTGCTTGATTTGACGGACTTTTTGGACAGCGTTTTTCGCGGTGAGATCACAACCAATGGCGTACACTGTATCTGTTGGATACAACATCACTGCTCCTGATCTAAGTTGTTTGGCGATCGCCTCTAGGTCTCGTTTTTGGGGGGTAGTTGGGTGGAGTGAATAGAATTTAGCCATTGTGTTGTCGAATGAAAAAAATTGCTTATTTAGAATGTCCGACGGGGATCGCTGGGGATATGTGCCTCGGAGCATTAGTGGATGGGGGTGTGCCGTTGGAATATCTCGTAAATCAGCTAAATCGCCTCGGAATCGCCTCGGAATACGATCTTCGGGCGGAAACGGTGATCCGTCAAGGACAGCGAGCGACAAAGGTACATGTTGATCTCCGTCATGAAACTCATAAACATGACCATTCTCATGACCACGAACAGCAGACTCACGAACATGAACATCACCATTCGAGTCACGCGCCCCACCGCCATTTACCAGAAATTCAGCAGATGATTAAGACCGCTAATTTGCCGCAACGGGTAGAAAAGTGGAGTTTAGCTATTTTTCAGAGTTTGGCGATCGCCGAAGCGACGGTACATGGGTCAACGCCGGAACAGGTGCATTTTCACGAAGTCGGGGCGACGGATGCGCTGGTAGATATTGTCGGGACTTGCCTCGGTTTGGATTGGTTAGATATTGACGAATTGTATTGCTCGCCGATGCCGACGGGGGGCGGGACGGTGAAGGCTGCCCACGGCATTTTGCCCGTGCCCGTGCCTGCGGTGCTCCAGCTTTGGCAACAGCGGCAGGTTCCGGTGTACAGCAACGATATCGAGAAAGAATTGGTCACCCCCACCGGAGCGGCGATCGCCACGACTTTGGCAAAAGATTTCGGGAAACCGCCCGCCATGCGCCTCGAAAAAATTGCTCTCGGTTCCGGCACGATTGATTTGCCGTTGCCAAATTTATTACGCCTCTGGATTGGCTCGGCAGACTCACAGCCCCAGCTCGAAACGGTGGTCAGTCTCGAAACCCAGATCGACGATCTCGACCCGCAGGCGATCGCCTATGCCTGCGAAAAATTGCGAGAAGCTGGGGCAATGGATGTTTTCACCCAAGGCATTGCCATGAAAAAAAATCGTTTGGGAACGCTGCTTACGGTGATTTGTCCCGTCGATTTAGTCGAGACTTGTGAGACCATTTTATTCACAGAAACCAGCACCCTCGGCATCCGTCGCCAAACCCAAAGCCGTTCAATTTTAGAGCGCCGCTTTGAAACTGTCGTAACTCCCCACGGTGACATTCAAATCAAAATTGGCTACCGAGGCGACAAAATTTTCAACGTACAACCTGAATACGAAGACTGCGCGGCGATCGCCCGTCAGACAGGTGAACCATGGCAGGCGATCGCCCAACTTACCTTAGAACAATGGCGCAACAAAAAAGACGCACCGCAATAACGGGTACTACGCCTCCGAGTTCAAATTAATTAAATTATTGGTTAAACCATAAACCTAGGGCGATCGCATCAAAAAATAGTTAACAAAACATATTTGTCGTGAGCTTATTGTGTAGCTGGGATTTCAGAGTTTTCATCCTTATTTGAGAAAGTCTTAAACTAGATAACAAATAGCCAACATCCATACCACTAGAATTTTTGCTCGTGCCGAAAGACTTGCTCTTCAATAGTTATGCGAGTATGTGATCTAAATCACAAATTTTGATGCAATGATCCTATTATATTTTCACTAATTTGTGTTTGCATATCTCTTACTAGAATTGTTAGACAAATAATGAGAGATTAGAGTTCATTTATAAAGGAAACATTAAGTAGTTGTAAAAGATGTAGAAAAAAGCTTCAAGACAAGAGTGTATTTGAACTATTTCTATGAAAATCAGCATAAAATTCTTAGCAAGACTGGATTTGA
>JBARRZ010000224.1:0-3337 GCA_049644465.1 Limnothrix sp. | reverse complement strand
AGATTTTTATTACCTTTACCGAGTTTGCCCCGTACTCAGTGGTGATTGGAACACCCAAATATAACAAAGGCTCCCTGTCGATACACACAGAGAGCCTTCATCTTCAGCAAATTTCGGCGATGCTAGTGCGGCTTTCTAAGCCACGCTAAACAAGACAACAAAGCCTAGTAATGCACCAAAAACAATCAAAGCATAGAATTGCACTCGACCGTTTTCAATATATTTTAGACCTTCTCCACTCAAAAGTGTGGCGATGCCTGTCAGGTTTACTGCACCATCGACAACTCGGTAATCTACTTCAAGGATTTGGCGAGCAATCCGGCGTGTTCCCATAACGAAAACGCTGTTATAAATTTCGTCGAAATACCATTTGTTTAACGACAAACGATACAACACCGGAACTTTTGCGGCGATCGCCGCCGGATCAATCTTGTCACGGAGATACATCAGAGATGCCAGCGTAATTCCAATCAGCGCAATCCCAACAGAATTACCGCCCATAATCAAAAATTCCGCCAGATCAAAATGCTCCGCATGTTCAGCCAGCTCCGCCACTTCGTTTGGAGAAGAAATAAACCCTTCAAAACGATTAGCCCAAGGCATTCCCAGTAAACCAACCAAAGTCGAAGGAACAGCCAAAGCCATCAAGGGAAACGTCATTGTCCAAGGTGACTCATGGGGCTTAGAACCATGATGATCCCCGCTCTTTGGCTCAACACAAGAATCCGCCAGCAGCTTTGCTTGGAGCTTCGTATCCGTGCCTCGAAATTCCCCTTCGAATGTCAAGAAATACATACGGAACATGTAGAAGGCCGTTAAACCAGCTGTCGCCCAACCGATCAGCCACAGTATTGGATTTGCCTCGAAAGCCAAGCCCAAAATCTCATCCTTAGACCAGAACCCAGCAAAAGGCGGAATACCGCAAATCGCCAAAGTACCAATCAAAAACGTTGTTGAAGTGATCGGCATAAACTTACGCAAACCACCCATCAGGCGCATATCCTGTGCCAAGACAGGCTCATGGCCCACAACCTCTTCCATGCCGTGAATCACAGAACCAGAACCAAGGAACAACATCGCTTTAAAGAAAGCATGCGTCATTAGATGAAACAGACCAGCCGTATAGGCACCGATCCCCATCGCCATCACCATGTAACCCAGTTGGGAAATCGTGGAATAGGCTAGACCTTTTTTAATGTCATTCTGAGTTGTGGCGATACTAGCTCCAAGAAAAGCTGTGGTCGCGCCAGTCCAAGCGATTACTGTCATTGCTTCAGGGATTGGTTCAAAGACCGGATACATCCGCGCAACGAGGAATACTCCAGCTGCAACCATTGTTGCCGCGTGAATTAATGCAGAAATTGGCGTTGGCCCTTCCATCGCATCGGGTAACCACACATGCAGCGGAAACTGTGCTGATTTGGCAACCGGGCCGAGAAAAACCAGTACAGCAAAGACAATCGCGAGCAGAGTGCTGATTTGTCCTGTGGAGACTAAATCAACAAGTCTTTCGCCAATGATGTCAAATTCGAAACTGCCTGTCGCCCAATACAAACCAAGCATGCCGAGAAGTAGACCAAAGTCTCCTACGCGGTTTGCTACAAAAGCTTTTTGGCAGGCATCGGCAGCCGCTTTACGGTCATACCAAAAACCGATGAGGAGATAAGAACACATCCCCACGAGCTCCCAAAAAATATATACCTGTACGAGGTTAGGGCTAAAGACAAGTCCCAACATCGAGGAACTAAAAATACTTAGGTAGGCGTAAAAACGCACGTAGCCGGGGTCGTGAGCCATGTAACCATCGGTGTAGATCATCACCAAAAAAGCAACGGTCGTCACGATGACTGACATGAAGGTACTGAGATGGTCGACGGTATAGCCCATACGGAGATGGAAGTCGCCAGCAGTAGCCCATTCTAATGTGTAGGTGTAGGCTTCATGACCTTGTAGCTGACTCCACAGCAAACCGAAGGACATCGCCATTGATGCACCAATTAAGCTCAGAACAAATATGGCGTTTGCTTGCCGTAGGTTGTTAGTGAATTTGTTGAAGGAAATGAGTCCAATGCCGATGATCATTGCCCCAAGCAGAGGCAGCACCGGAATTAGCCATGCATATTGATAAAGCGGTTCCATTACGAATGCCTAGGATTTTGCGTTGTCTTAAAGGTACACATCCATTGGTGTTGATGCCCCTAGGGCGGGGTGTGTAGTACGCAGTGAACGAAAAGCGTTGTCCAAAGTGACTTTGGAAAGGTTGCTTTTTGTGGACTGCATCTAGTTGACACCAATGGTCTGAGATTTTGCCCCTCATTGTGACATATCCCCTCAGTAATTCAATGGTTTGGGTTTGACAACTCTTTTTTTTCGTGACTTATGGCAGAAAGGTTTGTGGGGCGATCGCCCCCCACTCATCACGGTTCAAACCTTTAGACAACCTTAAAATCATCCCGTCAATTCGCTAAAAAACATTGAAATGAAGCAAAAGTGACAAACCCTTCAAAAAAAGTTGCCTAGCATTAAGACAGTAAACAACCCCAACTTCATTCCCAGCTCTGACCAACAAAAAAACAGCTTAAAACCGAGCCATAAAAAAACAGACAGACCCAACCCATTGAAATATCACTCTAGAAAGAGACAGAAGCTAAGCCAAAGACCGATCAGAACGTGAACCACGCAATGATAATCTAGATACGGCAAAGCACTTATAATCTTGACTTGAGAGAGGGAGAAACGCGTTTAGCACGCCGAGAGTCCCCCTTGAGACTTAGATAAAACTGATAAATCAAATATTTGGGAAACTGCACATAATGTACGGTATTACGAGCACAGCAAAGTCCACTGGAAACATATCCTACGCTAGTCGTATGTTTGTGTACGAAGTTGTTGGTCTGGGTGGTGATGGTCGCAATGAAAATTCCTTCATTCGGAAAAGCGGCAGTGTTTTTATTACTGTTCCCTACTCCAGAATGAACCAAGAAATGAAGCGCATCACAAAAATGGGCGGAAAAATCGTTAACATCCGTCCCGCCACCGAAGCTGCGTCTGAAGCAAAGGGGAATCACGCTCAGGCAACTAAAGATTCACCCTCTATGATCACCCACAAAAAAACAACCGACACCGAAATTCCCGTCAATATCTACCGTCCGAAGTCTCCATTCGTCGGTAAATGTGTCGAGAACTACGAACTAGTCGACGAAGGCGGCAGCGGCACAGTACGCCACCTAACTTTTGACCTTTCCGAAGGCGACATGCGTTACCTAGAAGGCCAAAGTATCGGGATTATTCCTCCCGGTGTCGACGAAAGCAGAGGCAAGCCCCACAAGCTCAGACT
>JBARRZ010000223.1:0-15874 GCA_049644465.1 Limnothrix sp. | reverse complement strand
CCCAGTAGTTGTGGAGACAGTAGAAGGAGTAGCTGATCCACCTCAAAAGCTATTAACTTGGCTGGGAAATTGCACACCAGAAGAGCAAAGAGGATTCTTAATGGTTAGAAGTAAAATCTTAAGCTGCAATCCTAAAATGAAAGAAATTCTTCAACGAAATCATATTCTTTATCAAAGAACAAAAACGAAAATTTGTGCTGAGATTCGCTTCCATCGTAAATCTCAAAAGCCAATTCTTTTTCTACAACTACCAACTTATTTAGCTGATCAATATGGGCAAGTCAATCACAAAAAGCCTTTTTTTCGTCGGTGGCGTATGTATACAGATGGGCGAAATATTATTGCCAAAGGTATTGTTAAAGAAGGATTTGAACCTAAAATTCCGAAGAAATCTTATCCAGCAGAAGCATATCCTATTCGTGAATTTGAAATTAGTCAGGAGCTAATCGATCAAGGATTTGATTCATGGGACATCGTTGCTATACAGGCAACCGAAAGATTTGCAGTGATTGAGTATAAAAATAGCTCGAAAAACTCAAGTTCATGAAAAAGAGATGAATGATTTGAGAAATATTTTACGTAATCATTTGCAGTTTGTTGTTCGGGAACGGGATCCTTTTTTTGCAACGGCTGGTCATTTTTTTGTGCGGGAATATATTCGCCAAGAGCTAAGCAAATTTGGCACGATTGAACAATTTGATTTTGAGTTAAATGGCACTTTATATCAAAATTTAATCTTAGATTTATGCCCAAATAAAGCAGTAAAAAATAAGCCGCCAATTTTAATCGGTGCGCACTACGATACTGTTTTGGACTCTCCCGGTGCAGATGACAACGGCACTGGAGTCGCAGCACTGCTCGTTCTGGCTGATTTCTTCTCGACAAATCCTGCGAATTATCCCATTCGTCTCGTAGCGTTTGATTTAGAAGAATATGGATTGGTAGGTAGCCGAAGTTATGCCAATTATCTTAAAAAGACAAAGCAATCTCTGCGTTTGATGATGAGTTTAGAAATGTTGGGTTATTGCGATCGCCACCCAAACTCCCAGCACTATCCCACCGGACTGCAATATTTTTACCCCACAACAGCAGATTTTATTGCTTTAATCGGTGACCTTGTTTCCATACCGGAAATGTTGCAGATTAGTGCCACTATGCGGTCTAGTGTGAAGTGCGAGTGGCTCCCCGCAGGATGGCGAGGGCATCCTTTACCCGACGCGCGACGGAGTGATCATGTACCCTTTTGGGATTTGGGTTACAAGGCAATGATGCTAACCGATACAGCAAATTTACGTAATCCTCACTACCATCACTATAGCGACACAACTGCGACTCTTGATCTAGATTTTTTGGCAGCAGTTTGTCGAGGCTTAATCAATGCAATTCAGACATTGCCGTGACGAGATTAGTCGCACAATTATCATTCTTTGGTCACTGTGAACTTAAAATGATGAGGTCTTTTGGGGAATTCATTAAATTGCTTGTCCCAATTTTTTTAAATAAGCAAGGTTAAGTCATGGCTGTAGAAAATATGTTGGATATTGGGTTGGGAGTGCTGGCTATTTTTATTGTTGTGAGTGGCTTGTTTATGTTGATTCAAGGCTCAACGGCGATGAACGATAAGAAATAATCAGGTTGAAAGATGGGTGTTCGCCATAGAGCTAGGAATTTTATGGGCTTTATTCAGCGGGTTTTACTACCGCCCTTTTCTTCGAGACGTGCGCTTGATTTTGGTGCAGCAACGCTTTGTTTGCTTGGCTTAGTGGTGATGCTGGGTTGGTTTTGGCGGCTACGGAGTTTGATTCAACTTCATTCTCAGTTTGTGCCGATGCAGTTTAATACGGCCTTGGGTTTTACGTTGCTGGGATTAACTTTGGGCGCTTTAAATCATCAGCGAAAGGCGATCGCCACCAGTTGTGCCGCGATTGTCTTTTTGATCGGTTTTTTAACCTTGACGCAATATCTTTTCGATGTGGATCTATTGATCGATGAGCTGTTGATGAAGCACTACATCGTAAAAGCTACATCGCATCCCGGTCGAATGGCGCCGAATACGGCTTTGAATTTTTGTTTGAGTAGTTTTTCGATTCTGTTGATGGGGCGCAGTCGATTAAAGTGGCCTTACCTTTTTGCGGCTTCGATATTGGGGAGTCTGGTGGCAGGCTTAGGGATGGTTGCGGCCTTGGGCTATCTGTCGCAAGTCGAAACGGCTTATGGCTGGGGCAAGTTTACGCACATGGCGCTGCATACATCCATCGGCTTTATCTTGACGGGAATGCTGATTATCGTGATGGTCAAGCGGCTCAATTTACGGATTTTTCGGCGATCGCCTATCTTTTTTTTACCAACGACTATTAGCATTTTGAGCATCACTGTCACTATTGGCTTTTGGCAAGCGCTGCGGGCTTCTGAGCTAAGTATCGAGGCAAAATATAATGTGCCCGATAGCAACTTTATTGCAGAAGCGCTCCTAGTCGGCGGGTTGCTGTTATCTGTCGTTTTGGCGATCGCCGTGTTGTATGCCGAGCGATTTAAAAATCAAGTCGAAATCCTAAAAGCCGCAAAATATCAAATTACCCAACTCAATAATCGCTTAGAAAAATTATCCTATCTAGACAGCTTGACTGGGATTCCGAACCGTCGGTTTTTTGATCTCAACCTTGAAAAAGAATGGGGACGCGCCTACCGAGAAAAGAGACCCATCGCCTTAATTTTTATCGATATCGATTATTTCAAACTCTATAACGATTATTACGGACACCCTGAAGGCGATCGCTGTCTACAGCAAGTTGCCGAAATGATTAACCGCACCGCACGGCGAACAACAGATCTTGCCGCCCGCTATGGCGGTGAAGAATTTGTGATTTTACTACCCGGCACCACCCTCGAAGCCGCCCAAGACATCGCCCAAAAAACCCTAGATTGTGTACGAGAACTGCGCATTCCTCACCACACATCACCCGTCAGTTCCGTCGTGACCTTTAGTGCCGGAGTTCATGCTTGTATCCCTGAAAATCAACTAGCCATTACAGCCTTCATCAAAAAAACAGATGATGCACTGTACCAAGCGAAAAAAATTAGTCGTAATCGAGTCGTCGCTGTACCGTCGTTTTAACTAACGTAAGTTCGGGTCTTAGAGAAAGGAAGACAAAGAGACGCGGAGACAGGGGGACTCGGAGAATGGAGATAAAGAAAATAGAGTGAAACTAATATTTTTTCAAGCAAAATTCTTGTTTTGAACAAAATCTCTGTGTCACCAACTCTCCCCCTTTCCCTGTCAACATTTCAAGCTTTATTTATCCCGAACTCAGGTTAACTACCTTCACGGGGGGCTGCGGGTAATGCTGCGACAATTGCATCTAAAACTTTGCCGACTGGAATAATATCGAGATCGAGACCTTCGGGTAACTTTTGACCTTTCGGCACGATCGCCCGCTTAAATCCTAATTTCATTGCTTCCCTGAGGCGGGTTTCGAGGTGAGAAACGGGTCTAATTTGTCCGCCTAAACCGACTTCGCCCATCAAAACAGTGTGGGGATCAACGAGGCGATCGCGGAAACTTGCCACTAGTGACACCGCGATACCCAGATCCACCGCAGGCTCCGACACGGTCAACCCCCCAGCCGACGCGACATAAGCATCCAATTTGGACAGGGGAATACCGACCCGTTTTTCGAGCACCGCCAAAATTTGTTGCAAACGGGAATAATCAACGCCAGTCGTGGAGCGTCGCGGCGATGAATAACTCGTCGGACTAACAAGGGCTTGTAATTCCACCAACAGGGGACGGGTTCCTTCGCAGGCAACAACCGTTGTTGTGCCGGGGGTTGCTTCGTCGCGATTGCCTAAAAATAATGCGGAAGGATTGAGCACTTCCTCTAACCCCTGTTCGCACATTTCAAAAATGCCGACTTCGTGGGTCGCGCCAAAACGATTTTTTACAGAACGTAATAGACGATGGGAGGCATAGCGATCGCCCTCAAAATACAGCACCGTATCAACTAAATGTTCTAAAACTTTCGGCCCGGCGATCGCCCCTTCTTTCGTCACATGACCCACGATAAAGAGCGTAATATTTTCCCGCTTCGCCACCCGCATCAACGCCGACGTACATTCCCGCACTTGTGCCACAGAACCCGGCGCAGAGGTGAGCGACGAATAATAGAGCGTTTGGATACTGTCGATCACCGCCACCTGCGGACGCAGCGTTTCCAGCTCCGACAAGATGGTCTCCAAGCCCGTTTCCGTCAAAATATACAGATTATCTTCCGCCGTACTGCCCGGAGCTTTCAGGCGATCGCCCCGCAATTTCAGTTGTTGCGCCGACTCCTCTGCCGACACATAGAGAATACGCGGCAAAGTTCCACTCAGCTGATACACCACTTGCAACAATAATGTCGATTTGCCAATGCCCGGATCGCCACCAATCAGCACCAATGAACCCGGCACTAAACCACCACCCAAAACCCGATCTAGCTCCCCATAACCCGACCCAAATCGCATCTGTTGATTCGGATCAATCTCTGTAAATTTAATCGCCGTGCGCGGATGAGCCGTGCCCCCTTTTTTCTTTGAAGACGGTTTATTGTGCCAAGAGCGATCCACCCCAGCACTCGCCGTCACTTTTTCACGAATCTCTTCCTGCAAAGATCCGTAAGTGCCACAGCCCGGACATTTTCCTAGCCACTGACCCGATTCCGCGCCACACTCTCGACAAACATGAACAGTCTTTGCTTTTGCCATGAAATTATAAAAAGAAATATCAAAAAATTAAGAGGCGATCACCTTCTAAAGACACAAAACAGGAACACATTCCAAAATAAATCTTAAAATACCGCTCATTTTCCTGAAAAAGCCTATACATTACCCCATCAAACCCCAGTAAAGCTATATTCTTGTATATAAGATGACTTTAATTAATAAACTTCAATATCACTTACCGAAAGTCAACAGGAGCGTGAAGAGATTTGGAAAATCATAAAGAAAGGATCCTCGTCGTTGACGACGAAGCCAGTATTCGACGCATTCTCGAAACCCGCCTTTCCATGATTGGTTATGAGGTCGTTACAGCGGCCGATGGCGAAGAAGCATTAGGAACATTCATCGAATCCCAACCCGACCTAGTTGTTCTCGATGTCATGATGCCCAAGCTCGACGGCTATGGCGTCTGTCAAGAACTTCGTAAAGAATCAGACGTACCTATTATTATGCTCACAGCTTTGGGTGATGTTGCAGATCGGATTACCGGTCTAGAACTAGGCGCAGACGATTATGTCGTCAAACCCTTTTCCCCCAAAGAACTAGAAGCGCGCATTCGTTCCGTTTTGCGCCGCGTCGAGAAAAATGGTGGCACAGGTATTCCTAGCTCCGGCGTGATTCATGTCGGTTCAATCCGCATCGACACCAACAAACGCCAAGTTTATAAAGGAGATGAGCGCATTCGACTAACTGGCATGGAATTTAGTTTGCTCGAATTGCTCGTAAGTCGTTCTGGTGAACCTTTTTCGCGTTCGGAAATTCTCCAAGAAGTTTGGGGTTACACACCTGAGCGCCATGTAGATACCCGCGTTGTGGATGTGCATATTTCTCGCCTGAGAGCAAAATTGGAAGACGATCCTAGCAATCCTGAATTAATCTTGACTGCTAGAGGGACAGGTTATCTGTTTCAGCGGATTCTTGAACCGGGTGATGAGTAAGTTTCAGTCTTCAGTAATCTCAAATTAATAGATCATGGCAAGATAAAAATTTTGGCTATGATCTTCTTTTTTTGCGAAGAGAATCGAGAGCAAATTATCTATTCGACTCACATCATCTAAAAAATGTTCATTATTTTTGTGATTTAAAACTCAAAACATCTGAACGAAGCCCAAATATTTTTTGCAAATCAATTAATTCTTGTTTATACGGTTTTTTCGCTTTTGCAGTAACAATGTAAAAAACTTCTATGAGCTGTATTCGATAATCGTCAGACATCAACAGATCAATGATTGCTTGCTTTTGGTTGGAGCCTTGGTTGAAAATATTGCCTGTAAAGTACTTGTGAATTGAGCATAATGCGTGAATAGCATTTTCAGTATTAATCGATGATGATGCTTTAAAAAATGGAAAACCAGAAGATTTTGGTTGCTCAGAACAAGCTTCGATGGCAGTATTACGCAAACTTACTAGTTCTTCAATCAATGCCTGCATATTACTAGAGATTTCTGATGCCATAATCTTTAAATCTTCCTAAAATTCTTGAAAAAATCCTAATTAGAAAATGTTTTCAGGTCAAGACTTTCATGGAAACCGATGAATTTTATGATTTTTTTACTAAGATGTTCATCGCTGTTTATTAACTTGGATTTAAGAAATATCTGCAAGGAGAGTCTCAAAAAATCAGGACTGCGAGTAGGTGTTTATTCGAAAGTTAGAGATTTTTATAATAATAGGTAAGCTTTAGCAAAGAGTATGCAGGAGTCTATGTCATCACGATTACCCCAACAACGCTGGCGTATTGCCGATCGCCAACCAGATATCGTGGCAGCGTTAACAAAGGCTGTGGGGGTGAATGCTTTAGTGGCGCAGGTGTTGGCGAACCGAAACATTAAAACGCCAGAACAAGCTCAAATTTATATTCAGCCAGAAACCCAGCGTTTGCCGTCGCCGATGGTGGAGTTTGAGGATCTCGCCCTCAGTGTGGAGTTGCTGCAAGAGGCGATCGCCGACAATACTCTGATTGCAATTTGTGGCGATTACGACGCGGATGGCATGACGAGCACGGCATTATTGCTGCGGGCTTTGAGACATTTGAATGCGAATGTAACCTATGCCATTCCCAGTCGAATGAAGGATGGTTACGGCATTAATGAACGCATAGTGACCGAATTTGCTGAGGAAGGTGTTGGAATTATTTTGACCGTTGATAATGGTATTTCTGCTTATGATCCAGTTGCTTTGGCGCGGGATCTTGGGGTCGATGTAATTATTACTGACCACCATGATTTACCGGAGAAATTGCCGCCAGCAAACGCCATTTTAAATCCGAAATTAATTTCCACAATGTCTCCCTATTACGGTTTAGCTGGGGTCGGGGTTGCCTATGTTTTAGCTGTTTCTTTGGCGCAATCTTTAGGCAAACTTGAAGGTTTAACCAGCCAAATTCTTGAGCTTTTTACATTAGGCACGATCGCCGATCTAGCTCCTCTGACAGGTGTAAATCGTCGTTGGTTGAAGCGGGGTTTGAAACTGTTGCCCAAGTCGGAATTGGCGGGGGTGCAAGCCCTAATGCAGATGTCGGGCGTGGATGAGGCGCAAAAGCAGTTAAAGCCCGACGATATTGGGTTTCGCCTTGGCCCTCGGATTAATGCGGTGGGACGGATTGATGATCCCCAAAAAGTAATTGAATTGCTGATCACAGAAGACGAAGGGATTGCGCTGGAACGGGCGATGCAATGTGAGCAGATTAATAAAGAACGGCAACTGATGTGTGCGCAGATCGAAGAGGAGGCGATCGCCGTTGTGGAGGAAACGCCCATCGATTATCGGGGGCAGCGGGTGTTGCTCATCTGTAAAAGCGAGTGGCATCACGGCGTGATCGGCATTGTGGCATCGCGGTTGGTGGAACGGTACGGTGTACCAGTTTTTATTTGTACTGACGAAGAAGACGGCAAAATTCGTGGCTCGGCGCGGGGGATCGAAGAATTTAATATTTTTGACGGGCTAAATTATTGCAAAGATCTGCTCGGCAAATTTGGCGGTCACAAAGCGGCGGGTGGTTTTTCCCTCGAAAAGAAAAATTTAGCGAGTTTCGGTGAAAAATTAAGCGAGTTTGCCCACAGTTGTCTGGAGCCGGAACATCTCAAACCTCTCGTCAATATCGATGGCGAAGCGAAATTTACCGATCTCACCCCAGATTTTTATCAGCAAATCGATAAATTGCATCCATGGGGCATCGGCAATCGTGAACCAATTTTTTGGACACCAAATATCAAAGTTCTAGAGCAACGTACCATCGGCAAAAATCACGTCAAGTTTTCTCTCGGCCAAACTATCGATAATCAAACTTTTTCCATTACGGCGATCGCCTGGCGTTGGGGTGATTATTATCCCTTGCCGCGCGAGATGGACATTGCCTACAAACTTAAAGAAAACCATTGGAATGATCAAGTCAATCTTGAATTGGAGCTGGTCGGTTGTCGCCCTTGTCGAGTGGGCGAAGCTGGCGAAAATCCGAGTTTAAAATCAACTAAGACGAATCCAGCGCAACCCATCACTAAAGATGATTTACCACAACCCAAAACGCTTGAGAATCCAGCCGAAAAATCATTTCACTATAATAATCGCCTCTATGTTTGCACCCTTGAAAACCAAGGCAAAATCCTCAAAATCCGTAACGATCAAGGCAAAATTTTAGCGGTTCAGAAAGGTCAACGGCGAGGAAAATTAGGAGATCAATCCGTTGATGTTACCCAGCCGCCATTTTTTCAAATGATTAAAGTTGCAATGGAAAGTCTCGCAACTTAATTCTCAGAAAATCAGCGATAAAAAATGGCAACAAACCCGAAAGTTTATCGCCATTCAAAATTTGTTTTCTTAAAAAAAAGATTACATATCGCCGCCGCGTACTGCCAACAGAAAAATGATGACAGGACCGGAAATGAGAATCAAAGAGACAAACGTCAATTGAAAGATCACTTCGTAGTTAAGGCTACCAAAAAAACCTGTGATAAAATCCATATTTCTCCCATTCCTGAATTAATGCAAAAAAAACAGGGTTAAAAGTATTTCCTAAAAATCAATGTCTATCATACCCTGCCAGCTTGCGTTGCTCGGATGAGAATGGGAGAAAAAACAATGAAGTTTTGTAACATGCTGGAGATTGACGACGATGCCCACTTGGCAATGTATTGAAAATTGTGGTGCTTGCTGTCACCTTGAACCCGGCGATCGCCCCGATTTAGAGGATTATCTCACCCCGGAGCAGCTCATAAAATATATGTCGATGGTGGGTGAAGACGGCTGGTGCATTAATTACGATAAAATTAGCCGAAAATGCTCAATTTATGAGACAAGACCCCGATTTTGCCGTGTTTTGCCCGATACTTTCGATGAGATGTTTGACGTGCCCAAAGATGAGCTGCAACAGTTTGCCATCGATTGCTGCGTGGAACATATTGAAAGTATCTACGGCGACGAAAGCTCAGAAATGGAACGTTACGTGACTAAAGTCGTGAATGCAGGCACGTAATTTGTCGTGTAAAAATGCTAGCAAAGACAAGAAAAAGAGCGTCAGTCCGAGAAATACTGATGCTCTTTAAGATTTTTTGGGTTAAAAGGAATTTATCAGGCTAATGAATTAATCTATGTCTGATTTGGAATTAAGATCGCCTTCAAAAGGAATTGCGCCAACCTCTGGCATTGGTTCTTCGTTTGGTGAAAAAATGCGGGCGATCGCCTGAGAAAGATAGTGAGAGATCCGTTCAATGGAGCCAAATATATTTTTCATGTTTCAGTCCTGTGTAAAATACTGCTGACAGAAATCAAGATGAAATAAAACTAGATGCCAATCGATCTATTATTTCCCGATATCCTCTTATTATCTCAAATGCCTGTATCGTAGGCGATCGCCCAGCAGCGATTCTTGAAATAGCTTCAAGTTTTGCAAGCACGCCTAAAGTGCAAACCTCTACAAATAAATCGCTTTGTAAACAGATCCAAATTTAGAGCTTTTAAACAGTTTATTGCTTACAAAAAACTCCCTACCTCATTAAAAAAGATAGAGAGAAAATAAGCTCAGTAAAAAGATTTTTGGCAACTAATTATTCACTCATTAAAAAATTAGAGTTCTTTAACTTCAGAAGAAATCTTTTCGACCATCTCTTTGGCGCTACCAAACAACATCATTGTTTTGTCACCAAAAAATAGCTCGTTCTGCACACCAGAAAAACCAGTGCTCATACTGCGTTTAATCACAATGGTCGTTTTTGCTTTATCCACTTCAAGAATGGGCATTCCATAAATTGGACTGCCTTTATCGTGGCGAGCAGCAGGATTAACCACGTCATTTGCACCAATCACAAGGGCAACATCCGTATTGTCAAACTGGGGGTTAATGTCGTCCATGTCGTAAAGCTGGGTGTAGGGAACATTCGCTTCCGCCAGCAGAACATTCATGTGACCCGGCATCCGACCTGCCACTGGGTGAATCGCATATTTAACGTCAACACCCTGTTTTTCAAGCATGTCTGCCAATTCTTTAACGGAGTGCTGGGCTTGGGCAACGGCCATACCGTAACCGGGAATAATCACAACGCTACGGGCATAACCCAGCATCATTGCGCTTTCTTCGGCGTCGACACTTTTTACCGTGCCTTCAATCTCGCCACCAGCTGATACAACATCGGTACCGCTATCGCTGCCGAAGCCTGCAAACAAAACGTTCGTGATGGAACGGTTCATGGCTTTGCACATGATCTGCGTGAGAATAATGCCGGAAGCACCAACTAAAGCACCTGCAATGATCAGCATGTTGTTGCCGACGACAAAACCAGCGGCACTAGCTGCTAAACCGGAATAGGAGTTGAGTAGCGAAATGACAACGGGCATATCGCCGCCGCCGATGGGAATCACGAACAGCACGCCCAGAATTAGGGAAATACCGACTAAACCGAGAAAAATATTAGTCGCATCGGGCGTAATAGCAAGGTAAATACTACCAACTAAAAAGCCACCTAAAATCGTAAAGTTAACGAATTTCTGGAGTGGGAAAGTGAAAGGGCGACCGGGCAAAATGCCTTGTAGTTTACCGAAGGCAATCAGGCTACCGGTAAGGGTAATGCCGCCGATCAGTACGCCCAAAATGATTGTCAGGCTAGTGGTGAGTGTGAGGGTTTTGCCGAGGGACAGTAACCGCCAAAATTCGGCGATCGCCACCAAAGCAGAAGCCGCACCACCGAGACCATTGAACAAGCCCACAAGTTGGGGCATGTCAGTCATTTCGACTTTTTTGGCCGTGATTAAACCGATAACCGAACCGATGACAATGCCGCCAGCGATCATGCCGTAATTGATGACCTGCTGATCTAGTAGCGTCGCCACTACTGCAATGAGCATACCCACCGCTGCGAGCTGATTACCGCCCCGTGCTGTCGCGGGAGAACCTAATTTTTTGAGACCAAGAATAAATAGACAAGCCGCTACGAGATAGCTCAACTCGATGCTATTTGTTAAAACGCTATCCATTATTTACACTTCCTTTTTCTTGAACATTTGCAGCATCCGGTCAGTCACTAAAAAGCCACCGACGACATTGATCGTGGCGCAGACGACAGCAATCAAACCGAGGATGACCGTTAGGTTTAAATTCTGTTCGCCAGAGACCAAAAGTGCGCCGACAACGGCAATACCAGAAATGGCGTTCGCGCCGGACATTAAGGGTGTGTGGAGGGTGGGAGGAACTTTGTTGATTAGCTCAAAACCGACGAAGGAGGCTAATACGAATACAAATAAGCTACTCAGTAGCGTTGCGGTTGTCATGAACGGAAATAACTCCTTAAAAAGTAAGCAAAATGAAGAGATTGTTTGAAAACGTTTGGGTTGTTGGTTTAGACTTTTGCCGCGACGGGTGTCTGGGCGATCGCCTCTTTAACGCGCTGATTACGCACTTCCCCTTGATGGGTGATGCAAACAGAATCAAGAATGTCGTCTTCAAAATCGAGATTGATCTCATTTTCAGGAATGAGTAACTGCAACAACGTCGCCATATTTTTGGCAAACATTTGACTCGCATGGACAGCCACGGAAGAAGGCAGATTAATCGGCGCAATAATCGTGACGCCGTGAACTTCTACATCCTGACCCGCGACGCAGCCTTCACAGTTGCCGCCTTGCTCCCCAGCCAAATCGACGATTACAGATCCCGCTTTCATCTCGGCAATCATGGAATCAGTCACCAATACTGGCGCTTTTCTGCCGGGGACTTGGGCTGTTGTAATCACTACATCTGATGTCGCAACATGTTTGGCGAGCAATTCTTGGCTCTTTTTCTTCGCGTCTTCAGAGACTTCCTTGGCATAGCCGCCAGCGGTAGCGGTTTCTTCTTCTAGCTCCACTTCGACGAATTTTGCGCCCAAACTTTGCACTTCTTCTTTGACGGCAGGGCGAATGTCAAAGGCTTCCACGACAGCTCCTAAACGTCGGGCGGTGGCGATCGCCTGAAGACCAGCTACACCAGCACCGATAATAAATATTTTTGCTGGCCGAATAGTGCCCGCAGCCGTAGTCAGCATCGGGAAAAACTTTGGCAACGCCGCCGCCGCCATCAAGACCGCTTTGTAACCCGCGACCCCAGCCTGAGAAGACAACACATCCATACTCTGGGCGCGACTGGTGCGGGGGATCAATTCCATGCCGAGAGCGGTGATTTTTTTGTCTGCCAACTGCTGCATCACCTCTGGTTGTCCGAGGGGATTGAGTAAACTGGCGACGATTGCCCCTTCCGGCAGTATCTCAATTTCTTCTGGAGTCGGGCTAGAAACTTTGACGAGAATATCTGCATTTTGCCAAAGTGTCGGGCGATCGCCGACGATTGTTGCCCCCGCATCAAGATAAGCCTGATCTGAGCTAAGGGATGCCTGACCAGCCCCAGATTCCACCGCAATTTCCCAACCCTTTTTGACCAGTCGAGTCACTTGGTCTGGGGTCAGGGCGACGCGCCGCTCTCCGGGAATCGTTTCCCTAGCAACAGCAATTTTCATAGAAACTCCTTTAGATGGAACAATAATTTTAGATAACTGAATAACAACGTGGCGCAGTCCAGTTCATAATTTAAGAACAAAAACCAATTCAATGCACAGCCTGAATATCTTAGTGCTGCTGTATTCGTCCTCCTCGCAGTGTAGTGCTATCTTTTTGTTGAATGGAAACCTCCTTAATGTGTCTTATCAGTTTTTGTAAATCTCTGTTGCGCAGGCACTTCTTCGGCGGGATTTCGTCAAAGTAGTTGCTGAAAATGCAAACTTTGGTCACAATCAGTTACATAATTTGAAGGCTGTTTTGAATATGCAATTCTTTCGCTCCTCTATCTCTCGTCTGGCGATCGCCACCACACTCCTCGGCACTAGCTGGGCGATCGCCCCTGAAGTTGTCGATGCTCGCCAGCCCTGCGGTTCCTTCACCATCAACTGGGGCGGCACAGTACGCCAATCAGACATCCTTTCCTGCGCAGTCGAATACAATACCGGCGCGAGACGAAATGACCGTTACTACCTAGATATCAAAAAAAGCAAAATTCAAGACGGATTCAAAACCTTTGAACTCAGCTTTCCCAAAGAATTTGACGGCGAAATTGACGAAGAACGTATTCGTGTCAAAGTGAACGGCAAAGAAGTTGAACTAATCGCCGAAGAAACCCGCTGGGATCCCGATAGTCTCCCCAATCAACCCGTCGTCCAAACACCCCAAGAAACATTCGACAACATTGCCTCCGCAGCACCCAGCCCAAACACTGGCGGCGAATTAGTCATCATTAATGGCGAATTAGTGTTCCTCAATGCCGCAGAGCTAGCTGAATATGAAGCGATGAAGCCAAGCTCGACTGGCAACAATTCGACTGTTGTGGCTCCAGAAGAAACAGAAGTCGAAGATACCAGTGATGAACCTCGCAGCCGCTCGCTATACATCAGCTTGAGTGAGCCTTTGAAAGAACAAAGCGAAGTAGAAATCATTCTCGACGACGTTGATAATCCTTCTAGCGGTGGGATGTACCTCGTGACTGCTTTTGCTCGTAGTCAAGGGGCGCCGTTGCCTAGCCGTCTTGGTTCTTGGTTTATTGATATTGCTTTCTAATCGATTACTTACTTTAAACTTTTGGCGAATTTGACAGGCAAGGTATAATAGTCAACCGTCGCTTTATATTTTTTTTAGGGCGGCGATCGCCAACAGAAATTCAAGAAATCAAGGAGGACTTTCTCGGTATGACCAAGCGAACCCTAGGCGGTACAGTCCGCAAACAAAAAAGAACATCCGGTTTTCGTGCCCGTATGCGTAGCCACACCGGCAAAAATGTTATCGCTGCCCGTCGCAAAAGAGGCCGCCATCGCCTTAGCGTTTAAGCAAACTAATTGCACAACAGAGCATTACTGTGGTGAGGAAGCATAACGTCTACCTCACTCTTATTTTTTTGTGGCCATTCAAAAAAAACATCGCCTAAAACATTGGCGAGACTTTAAAACGGTCTATGGAAAAGGCAAACGCATCCATGGTCAATTTCTGGTTTTAGTGATCTACTCAGACGCTGACCAAGCCGCACAAAAAGCGACACAAGTTGGTATTAGTGTCGGTCGCAAAGTCAGTAAGAAAGCCGTCGTTCGCAATCTCATTAAGCGCCGTCTACACCATGCTTTTCGCGAGCTTTTGCCGCAAATTCACTCTAGTTTGCAGATCATCATCATTGTGCGTTCTCGCGCCGTTCAATGCGAATATGAACATTTTTTGCGAGAATTAAAGAACTTATTGATCAAAGCAGAGGTATTTGATGGGCATTAAAGAGGACGTAATCTATGAAGGTGGCCCCCATAAGGGTGACCTGATTTACAGTATTTTGTTAGGGTTTACGATTATTTGTATTCCGTTTACTGTCGGTTCCATCGTGCGCGCGCTGTGGCTACGTTATCGCATTACGAGTCGCCGCATTTCAATCACTGGTGGTTGGCGTGGTCGTGACCGCACAGACATCATTTATAGCGAAGTCAAGAAAGTGGTTAAAATTCCTCGTGGCTTCGGCATGTGGGGTGACCTTGTTGTAACGCTCCAAGATGGTAGCCGTTTAGAATTACGTTCGATGCCCCGTTTTCGCGAAATTTATGATCACATCGCTGAAAAAGCGTCTGATCGGACTGGTGTGCCTGTCGAGGCGATCGCCGTATAGTTTTTTGGGCAAAGACGCGGTATTTGTGCCACTAATAATATTAAAAAATTAATTAAAGAAAGGCTGAGTACGACCACGTTATTCGCCTTTCTTTTCAAGCTTTTTTAACCAAATACTTAAAAACAATAGCTAGAACCCTTAAACTAGCAGTTATCCACTCATAGCTAGACTAACTACAGAAGCATGGATTTTGGGATCGGATTTTTATCAAATAACGTGATGTTGCCAATCCTAGATTTTTTCTACGGAATTGTGCCGAGCTACGGCTTCGCCATCATCGCCTTAACCCTTGTGATTCGATTTGCGGTGTACCCCCTCAGCGCAAAATCAATCCGCAGCATGAGACGTACCAAGATTACCCAACCGCTAATGCAAAAGCGTGTGAAGGCAATCCAAGAACGTTACAAGAATGAACCTGCCAAACAGCAGGAAGAAATGTCGGCCGTCTATAAGGAATTTGGTAATCCCCTTTCTGGATGTCTCCCAATTCTGTTACAGATGCCGATCCTCTTCGCGTTGTTTGCCACCCTGCGAGGATCGCCATTTACGAACATTAACTACACTGCAAATGTTCAGGTTTTACCGTCAGACAAAATTGAGGAAGTTCAAGCTCAACCTTTCTCTGTTAAAACCCAAAACGTCTATTTTGACAGTGGTGTCCGCGCGCCAATCACACTCTCCATTCCTAGCGGTAATAAGCTAGGCGTTGGCGAAACAGCAGAATTTGCTTTACAGACAGAAGAAGGCAGAGATTACGCTAGTCTCGCCGCTGAGCATCCTGATAATAACCTCGCACCGAAATACGAAGTTACGAAGGGTCAAGAACGAATCCAGCTAAATGAGGATGGTTCTTTTACGGCGATCGCCCCCGGTGATGCCACGATCCAAGTGACCATTCCCGGTATTGCATCTGAGAAAGGCTTTCTCTTTATTGAAGCTCTCGGTCGTGTTGGCGTAACTGGTGAT
>JBARRZ010000222.1:0-7998 GCA_049644465.1 Limnothrix sp. | reverse complement strand
GTCGGCGGGTCGAGTTCAATCTGTATCCGTCCGTCTGTTGGTGCAACGGGAACGGGAACGGCAAGCATTTCAGTCGGCGCAATATTGGGATCTCAAGGCGCAATTGCAACAAAAACGCTCTAAGTTTGAGGCGAAGTTAGTTACCCTCAAGGGCAAAAAGCTCGCCATCGGTAGTGATTTTGATGCGGATACTGGCAAGTTAAAGAAAGGCAAAAAGGTTGTTTTGCTGTCCCAAGAGGAGGCGATCGCCCTTAAAACTCGTCTCAGCGAGCAAGAATGGACAGTCAGCAAAACCGAAGAAAAACCCAGCACCCGTCGTCCTTCTCCTCCCTTTACCACCTCGACCTTGCAGCAGGAAGCTAGTCGTAAACTCAGCATTTCCGCGCGGGATACCATGCGTACCGCCCAGAAGCTCTACGAGGAAGGCTACATCACCTACATGCGGACAGATTCCGTTCACCTGTCTGAGCAAGCGATTACCGCCGCCCGTAATTGTGTGGAGCAGAAGTACGGCAAAGAATACCTCAGCCCCAAAGTCCGCCAATACAAAACCAGCAGCAAAGGGGCACAAGAAGCCCACGAAGCCATCCGTCCAGCGGGGAGTAGCTTTCGTACACCGCAGGATACTGGCCTCAGCGGTCGTGAACTAAAGCTCTATGAGTTGATTTGGAAACGTACCGTTGCTTGCCAAATGGCCGACGCCCGTTTAACTCAGTTGGCAGTGACCCTCAAAGTTGATGATGCAGAATTTCGCTCGTCCGGTAAGCGCATCGATTTCCCCGGCTTTTTCCGTGCCTATGTGGAAGGGTCTGATGATCCGGATGCAGCCCTCGAAAATCAAGAAGTGGTGTTGCCAGATCTCAAAGAAGGCGATCATCCCACTTGCAAAACCTTGGAAGAAATCGAGCATAATACGAAGCCCCCTGCGCGTTTCACTGAAGCGAGTTTGGTAAAAGCCCTTGAAAGTAAGGGAATTGGTCGTCCTAGTACCTACGCAACCATCATGGGAACCATCGTGGATCGCGGCTATGTGCAAATTCGCGACAAAGCTCTAATTCCAACATTTACGGCATTTGCTGTCACGAGTTTATTAGAGGAACATTTCCCTGATTTAGTTGATGCAGATTTTACGTCCAATATGGAGCAAACCCTCGACGAAATTGCGACAGGTAAAGCTCAGTGGCTGCCCTACCTCAGCAATTTTTATTTAGGGGATAAGGGTTTAAATACCACCGTCAAAGATCGTGAAGGAAATATTGACCCGTCTGTTGCGAAGGCGATCGCCATGGACAATTTATCAGTCAAAGTCAAAATCGGTCGCTTTGGCCCCTATATCGAATCTGGCGAAGGCGACCAATTAATCACTGCTTCTCTACCCGCCGACTTAACCCCGGCTGACCTTGATCCGGCTCAGATTGAAACGATCCTCAAGCAGAAAACTGAAGGGCCAGAAGAGTTAGGTAAGCATCCTGAAACTGATGTGCCCATCTATTTGCTGGTGGGCAGTTATGGCCCCTATGTGCAATTGGGTGAGGTGACAGAAGAGAAGAAAAAACCGAAGCGGGCGTCTTTACCCAAAAATGTGAAGCCGGAAGATGTCACTTTAGAAATGGCGGTTCAACTCCTTTCTTTGCCACGACTATTGGGCGAGCATCCCGAAACGACCAAGCCAGTGAAAGTCGGTTTAGGGCGTTTTGGCCCCTACGTTGTGCATGATCAGGGTAAGGAAGGAAAAGATTATCGGTCTCTGAAAAAAGAAGATGATCTGTTTACGATTAGCTTTGAACGGGCGATGGAATTGCTGGCACAACCGAAGCGCAGTCGAGGTCGAGGTAAAACCAAAACACCTCTGAAAGAACTGGGTAAGCATCCTGCTGATAATGAACCCGTCAATGTATATGAAGGCCCCTACGGCATCTACGTTAATCACCTCAAAACCAATGCTGGTTTGCCGGAAGGTGAAACGGTTGAGACGATCACTTTAGAAAAAGCGTTAGAACTTATTGACGAAAAGGCGGGATCTAAGGGTACGAAGAAAAAAACGACAACCAAGAAAAAGACAACGACCAAAAAGAAAACTACTGCGGCTAAGAAAAAAACGACTACTCGGAAAAAGACTACTGCGAAAAAGGCAGCTGAGGATGATGCTTCGGCATGATTCGGCAAGATGTACAGGGGCTGCTCGGAGGTAAATCTCTCGGCGATCGCCCCATAATTCTTTTTTTAACTGTTGCGGCATTATTTTTATTTTGTCTGAATCTTGGCAATGTCCCGCTGCGAGATTGGGATGAAGGCACAAGGGCATTAGTGGCACGCGAAATTTATCGCACAGGCAATTGGCTATACCCGACGCAGTTTGGGCAGCCGTATGTGCTAAAAACGCCGTTGATGGATTGGTTGATGGCCCTGAGTTACCATCTTGGCGGTGTGAATGAATGGACGAGCCGGCTACCGGGAGCCGTTTCGACAGCTTTTGGTGTGCCATTGCTGTACTGCTTGGGTCGAGAGTTATTCCAGCAACGACGAGCCGCGCTGTACAGTGCCCTAATTTATCTCACCTTGCTGCCGGTGGTACGCCATGGTCGCTTAGCGATGCTAGACGGTTTGGTGATGACGGGTTTAATTTTCAGTTTGTGGTGCTTGCTGCTTTCGTCTAGCCAAAAAATCTGGGGATTCGGTTTCGGTTTGGGCCTAGGTGTTGTTGCCCTCACAAAAGGTTTGT
Organism: Limnothrix sp.; assembly: GCA_049644465.1. Classification (GTDB taxonomy): domain Bacteria; phylum Cyanobacteriota; class Cyanobacteriia; order Cyanobacteriales; family MRBY01; genus MRBY01. The sequence goes on along the minus strand of JBARRZ010000222.1, from coordinate 5,276 downwards.
TGGTTTTGCCCTTGGGGGCGATCGCCTTATTTTTTGTGCTGTGGGATCGTCGCTGGTCAGTTTTCAAAAATCCCTATATTTGGCTGGGTCTAGTCATTGGTTTGCTACCTGTCAGCCTGTGGTACGCCGCGCAAATTCGTCATTATGGCTCAACTTTTATCGATGTACATTTTCTGGCCCAAGGTGTTGATCGAGTGTCTGGTGCAGTCGAAAGTCACCAACAACCACCGTGGTTTTATTTACTAGAAATCCTTAAATATGCAGCCCCATGGCTCTTTTTTTTGCCCCAAAGTTACCGTTATCTCTGGTCACAACGGCCAACGACAGCCGGGAAATTGGTGTTAACTGGGAGTCTATTTTACTTCGGGTTAATTTCGGCGATGGGGACAAAATTACCGTGGTACATTATGCCGCTATATCCTTTTGTCGCGCTAGCTTTAGGGCTATATTTTGCAACGGGTTTGTATCAGCAGAAAGATGATTTTGGGGTACTGAAATTTCTGTTTTATGGGTTGGCGATCGCCACTTTTTTCGGCACAATTTATTTTTATTTCAGCGATCCACAATTGCCGCTAATTTTGATGGCGATAATTATTAGTTTGATGTTTGCCTTGGCTGCTTGGCATTTACAGTGGCGGCACAGAAATTTTGTTGCTGTATTGATTATCGGGATGTATGGCACGCTGAGTTTGCTGTTTTGCTCGCAGTCGTGGCTCTGGGAAATTAACGAAGCCTTTCCGGTTAAGCCGATTGCTGCCCTTGTGCGCGAGAAAACGCCTGATAATGCGCCAGTCTTCACAACCTTTGGTTACAGTCGCCCCAGTCTGAATTTTTACGGCGATCGCCAGATTAAACCAGCGCCTCTCAAAAAGATTGCGGTAGATCAATATTGGTTAATCAACCCTGAACTTTTAGTTAATCAAAAAAACAAATTGCCCCCCCATATCGAGTTAGGCAAAACACCAGATTTCACACTGGTACATTTCCTAACAAACTGAAGAAGCAATTAAAAATTTGACAAATTTAAAACAGATTTAAACCTTGAAATTTATCAAGATTAAACCGTTACAAAATACTGAAAGAATCTTCTTCCAAAGCCGCAGAACCGCCTTCACGCAAGATACCCATCACCCGTTCTAACTGTTTCCAGAGCAAGCCAATTGTGCCAACTGTCAGAGGTAAAGATAAAGAATAGGCAAACCAAGCGGGAATAAAGAAAATTTCCAAACCGCTCGCCAAAAAAATACTCATCCCCATTGCCAAACCGAACAACGGCAGTTGCAACGAAATAACAGAAAGTTGCTTTTTGATGCTGTCTTCGTTTCTGACAATTTCTTGAGCGCGAATCTTCAGCACACTCTGAAAGGCAAGACCGCTCGTAATCGCGATAAAAAAGCCGATCCCAACCAATAGATAAGGTGGCTGTGGCGGATAGTAATAGTAATATTCCATGAAATTATTTACAAAACTTAAATAATGGTGTTTTTAATTATGACTGAGTTTGGGCGAAACTCGGCAAAACGGCGGCCATTCGCTCGCCAGAAAAAGTTCGTAAACCAGACCAAGCGATGTCCAGTAATTTACTCGGCTTCAGTTCGTCCTTGAGCAATAACCAGAGGCGTTGTACTTCTTCGGTGTGTAGGCGATCGTCTTCGATTAGAGCTAACAAAATCATGCGTCGGATTTCTTCGCCTTCTTCTGAAATCAGATACTGAAGACCCAGTTGCGCCGTGGGTAAGATATCAAACTGACTGTCTGCGCTGGCGATCGCCAACATATTTTCGAGTCGTTGCCACTGGAGGCGACCGTCTTTGAAAAGCACTTCCAGCAATTTACGGCGTAGTTCTGGTGTCTCAGCCGTTAACAAACGACGCGAAACATATGGGTAGGAAATTTCAACAATTTTAAAGTCGGGATTGAGACTCAGAGCCAAACCTTCTTGCGTCACCAGCGAACGAATGATCAGCGCAAATTTAGCAGGGACACGGAACGGATAGTCATACATCAGCTCCGAAAACTCGTCCGTAATCGTTTTGAAGTTAAAATCACCGACACTCTCGCCAACAGCCTTACCTAACACTTTTTCTAGGGCCGGAATAATCGGGCGAATATCCGTGTGCGGGGCAAGGAAACCTAACTCAACAAAGTCTCGGGCAAGACCTTGATAATCTTGGTTGATCAGCTGCACGATAGAACTGGCGATCGTTTCTTTCGTTCGGTTGTCCAACTGATCCATCATGCCAAAATCGATGTAGGCCATCCGTCCGTCGAATGTGGCAAATAGATTGCCGGGGTGAGGGTCTGCGTGAAAAAAGCCGTGCTCAAGTAGTTGGCGTAAGCCAGTCGTGACACCAATTTCAATAATGGCATTCGGATCTAAACCTGCGGCCCGAATCTTGTCCATTTCGTTCAGCTTGTGCCCATTAATCCATTCCATCGTCAACAGGCGATCGCTGCTATATTCCCAGTAGATGGCGGGCACTTTGACGTTGGGATCGTCTCTAAAGTTCGCAGCAAATTGCTCAGCGTTACGACCTTCGTTAATGTAATCAACTTCCTCGAAAAGCTTGATACCAAACTCATCGATGATTAGTGTGAGATCATGACCGAGGTTCAGCGGTAGGTAGGGCGCAAAAACAGCAGCTCCCCAACGCATTAAGTATAAATCGAGGGTTAAAACAGGCAGCAGGTTAGGACGCTGGACTTTGACGGCTACTTCTTCGCCGCTGTAAAGTTGGGCGCGATAGACTTGGGCCAAACTGGCTGCTGCAATGGGATAAGGAGATATTTCGCGATAGATATCACCGACGGGACGACCAATGTCTGTCTCGATGATTTTGAAAGCTATCTCGTTGTCGAATGAGGGTAATTGATCTTGTAGCTTAATCAACTCGACGAGGAAATCGGGCCGCAATAGGTCGGGGCGGGTGGAGAGGGCTTGACCAACTTTGATAAATGTCGGGCCAAGCCGGGTCAATGTTTCTCTAAGTTCGTTGGCGCGACGGGAACGTGTTAGTTCTGTTTCTTCTCCTTTGCCATCGAGCCACAACCTCAAGGCAAAGCCGCCAAACAGCCAGAGAATGGTCAAGGCTCGCCAGATGGCTTTCCATGGTCGCCAACGGTAATGCCGGGCGATCGCCGCCGCATCATAACGCCGTAAGTGAGTGGAACCAAGCTTGTGAACTGGAGCAGAAAAAGAAGACTGGGTCACAGGAATGTCACCGTAAACAAATATTAGTTTTTGTAAAGAAGATCACTTTTATTGTATCGAATTTTATCCGAGCATCTCTGCGGAAGACCGAACTTAAGGTTTTTCGCAGATTTATCAAGTCTGATTATCTAGGCTCTTTTACCTAAATTTCATTTGCAAGGGACTTGAGTAATTCGAGGCGATCGCCGCTGGTCACATCCGGATTTTTAGTTAATTTTTGTAAAGCATTTTTGGCGGCTGCTCTCTGGGCGAGCTTCTTTGAAGGGGCGGTTCCTCTAGCTTGGATTTTGCCCTGAATGCTCACAATGACCGTAAATGTTTTGGCATGATCTGCGCCGACCGCCTTCACCGTTTCGTACTTCGGAATTTCGCCGTGGTGAGCCAAAGACCATTCTTGTAATGCACCTTTCGGGTTGAGGATCACTTGCGGTTGTGGCTGCTTGACCAGCTCCTCAGCAACAGGAATCACCAGTTTCTCGATAAAGGCGATCGCCGCTTCAATCCCCGCGTCTAAAAAATAAGCCCCCACCACCGCTTCAAACGCATCACTCAAAATCTCAGGATTTTGCCTTGCCCCTTCCTTATCCGTACCCTTCCCAAGACGTAATAACTGACCCAGCCCCAACATCTCCGCAAAACTAGCCAACTGATAGCGATTATTTTCCAAACTCGCCCTTAAACGACTCAATTCCCCTTCCTGAAACTGAGGATATCGCTCATATAACAATTTTCCCATGACAAATTTCAGGACTGCGTCCCCTAAAAATTCGAGCCGTTCATTGCTCTCAACTCCCTCTGGATGCTCATTCGCGTAAGAACTGTGAGTTAAAGCTTGAGTCAATAAAGGCGATCGCCGAAAAGAAGGCAAGCTTGTCATGGTCAATCGAAACTTTATAATGTTCAAAAGGTTTACTTAACCTAGCGTAACAGCCCTTAAAAATAGCTTGATTAATCATAAAGATTAAGAAAAGCTGTCAACAAGCGTCAGATACGCACGATGGGGGTCACAACCATCACCTCACCAGAACAAACAAGCAGCAGAGAAGACTGGCGAATCAATGTCAATAATCGAAACTCGAACCGAACCCATGGTGATCAACATGGGGCCTCACCACCCCTCCATGCACGGCGTGCTCAGGTTGATCGTCACCCTAGATGGAGAAGACGTGGTCGACTGTGAACCCGTCATCGGTTATCTGCACCGGGGTATGGAAAAAATTGCCGAAAATCGTACCAATATCATGTACGTCCCTTACGTTAGCCGCTGGGACTACGCCGCAGGTATGTTTAACGAAGCAATCACCGTCAATGCCCCCGAAAAATTAGCCAACATTGAAGTTCCCAAACGCGCCCAATATATCCGCGTTGTCATGCTGGAACTCAACCGTATCGCCAACCATCTTCTTTGGCTTGGCCCCTTCCTCGCTGACGTCGGCGCGCAAACCCCATTTTTCTATATTTTCCGTGAACGGGAAATGATTTACGATCTTTGGGAAGCCGCAACAGGCATGCGTTTAATCAACAACAACTACTTTCGTATCGGTGGCGTAGCCGTTGACCTGCCCTATGGCTGGAACGAAAAATGTATCGATTTTTGTGATTATTTCGGCCCAAAAATTGACGAGTACGAAAAACTCATTACCAATAATCCAATCTTCCGCCGTCGTGTTCAAGGCGTTGGTACTGTCACCCGTGAAGAAGCCATTAACTGGAGTCTCTCCGGCCCGATGCTGCGTGCTTCTGGCGTCAAATGGGACTTACGGAAAGTAGATCATTACGAATGTTATGACGACTTTGATTGGGATGTGCAGTGGGAAACAGCGGGTGATTGCTTTGCTCGTTACCTTGTGCGAATCCGTGAGATGCGTGAGTCTATCAAAATTGTTCGTCAGGCGCTTGCTGGAATGCCCGGTGGCCCTTACGAAAACCTAGAAGCAAAACGCATGCTAGAGGGTAAAAAATCAGAGTGGAATGATTTTCAATACCAGCACATCGCGAAAAAAGTTGCCCCTACTTTCAAAATCCCCGAAGGCGAGCATTATGTTCGTTTAGAGAGTGGTAAGGG